>CAZUAM010000383.1:0-7179 GCA_964618095.1 uncultured Planctomycetaceae bacterium
GGAATCCTGACTTGAAATCTGATAGAATACGCATCACATCGGCAACACGTATGGTCGTCGGTATGGACGTCTTGGCGACGATTAAGATCCCCGCGTGCCTATTCGGGATATGCAAGGAATGTTCAAAGTGGATCTGCCGATCGGTCGTGAGGAGTGTCCGACCGGCGTGCAGCACATCTCTCAGCCCGACAGGATCTTTCGTACCCCTGAGCCTTTTGGGCCACCGGAGTACGTCCACGAGGCCCTCCTTCCTGCAAGACTCCACGAGCTTTTTCGAGTTCGTGTTTTCATCCAGTTGGTACGTGATCATCTGAAGAAGGGGCGATCAAGATGTATGGCCATTCCCTCCAGTAGCTTGACAATCACCTCTTGTTCCAAGTCCAGGTCGTCCGCTATTTCGGATACGGTGGCATTATCAGCGATCTCGGCCAAGACCTGAGCGACTGGAACACGCGTTCCCTTAAGCACGGGAACGCCTCCCCTGATCTCTGCGTCAATCGTCACGGAGTCTCGCAGCATTATCGCGGCAAATCGCAAACGTTCTACGATCCACTCCTCGTGCCGCAATGCCCTATTCTTCAGCAGGCTAATGCCCGTGAACTGACTCCGCAGGGACGTGCGTTTCCTTGCTTCCCGCCGAGCGGCGCTGAAATAATCGGTGTGATTGTAATACTCTAGCTTCCTTCCGCCTCTTGGCTTAGCGTCCGACGGGGTACGTTGCTTCTTCGATGTCTTAGTTGTCATGTGTTATCCTCCCCGATGCGTCCCGTACTTTCAGAACCTTCTTCACCGAGTATTGCACTGGGCCATGGCAGTTTATCCAACTCCGCCTTGAGTGCTAGGGCCTTCCGTTCTGCCCTTTCACACAATCGTCTCAGTTGTGAAACATCAGCGGCATCCAGGGCAAACTCGATCTGTCTTGACTCGCCGCCATCGAGGTAGTCAATTAGCAAGCTCTGCGTCACAAACGATTCGAGTATCTTGTCGGCCCCCGCGTCGAACACTGGGCGCACATCCGTAACGATCCTTGCTTCGGCAAAAACATGTTGGTGCGCATACCCTAAACGTTCAGCTTTCCTCGCAACAATGAGCGGGTGAGTATCTGTCAGTTGATCGACGAACTCGGATATGGCGGCTGTGGCTTTGTTCCACGTCTCCAGATTCTCGTTCTTCCATTTGTCAGGCGCGCGGCTTTCAAGGACTCCCGAAATCTCACCCAGTAACCGTAATGTATCAACGCGAGTACGGCTCTTGAGGTGGTAGAGGTTCCAAATAGTCCAAAGGATTCTGTTGACTTCGGGAACTGTGATCCCAGTCTTCTCCCCAACGATTCTTGCGATGTCAGAGAAGCCGATACCGGGCTCCAATTCAGCGGCAGGTCCGGCAATGCTTCGTAGCTTGTCCGCGTACTTGGCCAAATGAGCCAAGTCGTCACGTGCATCGGGAGAAAGGTAACTGAAAATGGACTCGGTTTCCTCGGCGGACATCTTCAACTCCTGTTCTTCCGCGGCGTACATCCTGCCCCTAGACTCGAATGAATCATGGTTCATCCGAGATTCGCGTACCTGAAGACCAAATTGCACAAGTACCGGTGCCTCTTCTCTGTTGCCCGTTGGACGTAACCGCAAGTGCAGTCTGGACTTCGGCAAATCAGTGAACAGAGAAGAGGCACCGGTACTCCCCAGGAAAGGACCGAGGTACGCTTCAGTCGGATGAGCCTGAATCATGTACCGACGTGCAGCACATTGCAAGCACCGACGGCGTTGGGCCCTCCTTCTCTCATCGTAATTCTAGTCTGTGCAATGGTTTACGTCAATTGAGATTCTTGTCCACTCCAGCCTTTGGCCTCTCGACAGCGGGCGAAGCACCTGCCGCGCCGCTCATCCCCGGGAAATTGGCGATCTTACGCGGCTGCCCATCAGGCTCACCGGATGCCCCTCATGTGTGCCCTGGACACCCCGTTTTGCCCAACCCCTCTTTTCTGGGGCGAGTTTCCCGTGGTTACTTGCCAATGCCCTGCCGGTCGAATAAAAAGGGGATTTCTCGGCATTCCAGCGGCGCCGGCGGCCCTTTGTGGGGCGGCGCGCGGTATGGCGGCGTGCGGGAACGGACAGGAACTGCAACGAATACTTCAACCGGAGCGGGCAACGCCGGCCTGCGGCCGCGGGCCGAAGCGGGCCGCCGGTCGCGGTGATCGGCGGAAACGCCCTCAGACTTTGGGAGCTATCAAAGACCATGTGTGCATCTCCAATCGTCAAGAAAGACAATCTGGCGGCAATTGTCGACCGCGCGCTGGACGCCGGCGGCGGACTGCTGAGGCTGACACCCACCTGGGTCCCCCGGAGTTTTCTGCACCCCGGCAAACGCATCAAACTGGCCCCGACCGACTGGTACGCCCTGGGTGTCCACCGCGGAGGGATCGACGAGCGCTGGTTCGCCAGCACCACCGAGGCCATGAACGAGAACCGCGCCGAGGACGAAGGTCTTAGTTACTGCGTCTTCGAGGGGCAACGGTTCCTGTTAAGAGACGCGGTCGAAGAGGCAGGCCCGCGGCTAGTCGGCCAGGAGATGTTTGCCAAGTACCGGCGGTGGCCGGTCTACTCGAAGTTCTTCGACAACATGGGCCCCATCCCCCACCACATGCACCAGCGACCCGAGCACGCCAAGCTCACCAACCAGGAAGGCAAGCCCGAAAGCTACTACTTCCCCCCCCAGTTGAACGCCGCCGAGAACCACTTCGACTACACCTTCATGGGCCTGGAACCCGGCACGACCAAGGCCGACGTCCGCAGGTGCCTGGAGGATTGGAACAAGGGCGACAACGGAATCCTCGATCTTTCTCGGGCGTACCGGCTCAAACCGGGCACCGGCTGGCTGATCCCGGCCGGGGTGTTGCACGCCCCGGGCTCGATGTGCACCTACGAGCCCCAGTGGGGCAGCGACGTCTTCGGCATGTTCCAGTCGCTGGTCGAAGGCCGCGAAGTGCCCTGGGACCTGCTGGTCAAGGACGTGCCCGAGGACAAACACCAGGACCTCGACTTCATCGTCCAACAGCTCGATTGGGACAAGAACGTCGACCCCCGCTTCAAGCAAAGCAACTACCTGGAGCCGGTCGTCGATCCGCAGCGCTCCGGCGACGGGTGCACGGACAAGTGGATCGACTACGGCACGCTCGATGGCCAGCAATTGTTCTCGGCCAAGGAATTGACGATTCAGCCCGGCGCCAAGTGCGTTCTGAAGGATCCCGGTGCCAGCGGATGGATCACGGTTCAGGGCAGCGGCCGGATGGGCGCGCTGACGTTGCAGACCCCCGTGATGATCCATTTCGGCGAGGAGCCGTGGGACGAGGTGTTCATCACCCACGAGGCGGCCACGGCCGGCGTAGAAATCGAGAACACCGGAGGCGAACCCCTGGTGGGGCTCCGCTACTTCGGCCCCGGGGTGCACGACAACATGCCCTAGGTCGAGGACTACCGAGAATAACGTGCCGCAACAGTTTTGGCAATAGCCGGGGGGACGAAAACAGCGTGCCGCAACAGTTTTGGCAATAGCCGGGGGACAACGTCCTCCGGATCTTCTCGGCGGGCGTTGCCCGCCGGCTAGGGCCGCACTGACCGGCGCTATCGATTCTGCCGCAGAAGGATCCAACAAGCGATGGGCAAGCGGATTTCGATCGGCACGTGGGCATACGCGATCGGTCCCTACGCGCACAGACCGGTGCCGCTGCCCGAGGTGGTCGAAAAGCTGGCCGAGCTGGGCTTCGACGGCCTGGAGTTGGGCGGCTTTGGCGGGTATCCCCACCCCGACGCACTCGATGACCGGGGCAAGCGCGACGAGGTCCGCCACCTCTGGGAGTCGAAGGGGATGGGCTGTAGCGGCTTGGCGGCCGATCTGTGGAACGAGAAATTGATCACGGCGCCCAAGCGGGATTCCTATATCGCAACTTTTACCAAGAACGTCGAGTTCTGCAACGACCTGGACATCGAGGTGATCCGCGTCGATACCACCGAGCCGCCCGGCACCTTGGGTGAAATCCCCGGTGAGGAGCCGGCCGCAGTGGTCGTCGACTACGACGACGCGCTGAGCCGAGTGGTCCACACCTGGAAGGAGTGTTCCAAGATCGCGGCGGACCACGGATTGCGGGTGGCGTGGGAGTTCGAGCCGGGGTTCGCCTTCAACAAGCCCAGCGACGTCTTCCGCATCCTCGACGGGGTCAACGAGGACAACTTCTACACGTTGTTCGACACCTCTCACGCCAACATGGTGGCGGTGCACGGGGCCCGGCAAGTCGGCCAGCAGGAAACCCTGCCCGGCGGCATCGTCGAGCTGGCCCAACGCCTGGAAGGCAAAGTCGGCCGGCTGCACCTGATCGATTCCGACGGGACCTTGCACGACCACCAGACCAGCACCCATCGGCCCTTCGGCGGAGGCCAGCTCGACTTCGACCAGATCATGCCCGCCCTGGTCGCCGCCGGCTGTCCCGACGACTGGTGGACCATCGACCTGAGCCGCTGGCCCGACGCCTGGGAGGCCACCGAGGACTGTAAGCGCTTTGTCGTCGAATTGGCCGAGAAGTACGGCTGACATTCTCCCCTCTCCCGCTTGCGAGAGAGGGGAGTTTGTGGTTGGCCCATATACCGCTTCCTTCAACACCAAACACTGAACCGCGAGGAACACGAATGAGCAACAGCCATCCCAACAATTACCCCAAGCTCCACAACGCGGCCTGGCCGGGACTGGTGGGCAAGGGCGACGGCGGCGAGCCGCCCATCGACCTGGACACCATGCTCGACCTGACCGCTGCCGCGGAGATCGACGGCGAGAAGTTCGAGGGCTTCGACATCTTCCTCTACCATCCGCACTTCGACATCGACGCCGGCGACGACGAAATCAAAAGCCTCGCCGAAAAGGCCCAGGCCCGAAACCTGAAGGTCGGCACGGTCGTGGCTCCCATCTATGAGGCTACCGGCGGCGGCTCCCCCCTGGACGAGGCCGAGGGGCGGCAGAAGTTCGTGGGCCAGGTCCACAAGGCCTGCCACGTGGCCAGGGGGCTGAAGCAGTTGGGGGTCCGCGACTACGGCAACGTCCGCTTCGACTCGGGCATCGACGTGGCCTCCTGGGCCGCCGACCCGGAAGCCAACATGAAGAAGATCGCCGACACCTTTCGCGAGGCCTGCCTCGTGGCCGAAGACCACGGCGAGCGGATGGCCGCCGAAGGCGAGATCTGCTGGGGCGGGATGCACAGTTGGAAAAAGATGATCCAACTGATGGAGATGGTCGACCGGCCGCAGACCCTGGGCTTCCAGGCCGACATGTCGCACACCCTCTTGTACCTCTTGGGCTACAATGCCCCCGAGGACGCCATCCTGCCCGAGGGCTTCGACTTCAGTGACCGGCAGCAGTTCGACGCGGCCTACAAGCAGCTTACCGACGCCCTTCGCCCCTGGACCATCGAGCTACACGTCGCCCAGAACGACGGCACGGTCCACGGCTCCGGCTCGCACGACAAGACGGGCCGCCACTGCCTGGCCACCGACCCGAACGGCAAGCTCGACATCCCCCGCCACGCCGGCTACTGGCTTCGGGACGCCGGCGGCGAGCTGACCAAACGCATCCCCCACGTCTGCTGGGACGGCTGCATGTTCGCCAACGCGGTGATGATGGACCCCAAGACGTGGGATGATATACTGGAGGCCATGATCGCCGTGCGGGACGCGCACGGGTGGCAGGAATAGAATCTCGATCGTATTGCCAGGAGAATCCTTGTGCTACCCAGTTTCGAGATCACCAACTTCCGCACGTTCTCGCACCTACGCATCGAGCGTTTGGGCAGGGTGAATCTCATCACCGGCAGGAACAACGTGGGCAAAACCACGCTGTTGGAAGCACTGCGCCTATACGGTTCGATTTGGCCACGAAGTACGATTACTTCGCTGTTGTTTGAGCGGAATGAAGTTGTGCGCTCGGCCGGCGGAAAGCGATTCCTCCTCCTGCATTCTTTGTTCCACGGACGCGATCCTCGTGAGGGGGATGCGATTCAGATGCGCCAATTAGGGAGTACAGAGAGGGAAGCCGGTTTTCGCGCGATCGCACGTCTCGAGGCGGAGAACCGTCCTGACATATCAGCCGCAGTTAGCGCGTTCGAGGGACCGGGCGTGCGCCTCGCTCTCGACGTGTGCTGGCCTGGACGCCACTTCACGGTTTACGCGGATGGCTCGGCAGCATATACGATTGGCTCCGAGAGCCCCAAAGTACCCGAGTTTGCGCCAGATCCGCCCTATCTGCGAGGAGTGGGCACCCAGGAAGGCTTCGAAGATTTGGTTGCGAACTGGTGGGACGCATTTTCACTGACCGACGCGGAGCGGGATGTTGTGGAGGCTCTGCAGTTCATCGCGCCGATTCGACGCGTGAGCTTCGTTGGCAATCCGCGTTCCGAGGGTGGCCGAATTGCGAAGACGCGCGTGGACGGAGTACACGAGCCGGTGGCACTTGCAACGCTTGGGGACGGAGTTGTGCGGATGTTCCAAATCGCCGTTGCGCTCGAATACGCGGCGATATACGGCAGGCGGGTATCGGAGGCAGGTGGCGGGCTTGAGAACGTGTTCCCCGTATTGCTGGTCGACGAAGTCGAGAGTGGGATCCATTACACAGTACACGCCGATCTCTGGCGCTTCGTTTTGCGTGCCGCGAGGCTCTTGGGTGTCCAGGTCTTCGCTACAACCCATTCATGGGATTGTATCGAAGGCTTCCAAAAGGCACTTGCCGACGACAAAGACGCCAACGGATTGCTGATACGCCTGGAAAGGAAAGAGGATATCGACAAGGCGAGGGCCGTTGTTATCGACCCGGAGGACCTGCCCATTGTTACCCGCGAAAGCATTGAGGTGCGCTGAGAATGGGCAGACGACTCATGCTGGTTGAGGGAAAGAACGATGAGCACGTCGTGAGGCATTTGTGCCGGGCACATCAGATCGAGGTGAATTTCGACATCGAACAGCCGAGAAACGACGGAATCGAGCAGTTGATAGATCAAGTGCCGGCGCGACTCACGGAGGCCGATATTGAGCGTCTTGCGGTGGTCGTTGATGCGGATGAGGACGTACAGGCGCGTTGGGAACAGCTGCGGGATCGACTGCGGCGCAGGGGGTATGACGAAGTCCCAGATATACCCGGCCGGGA
>CAZUAM010000384.1:0-7156 GCA_964618095.1 uncultured Planctomycetaceae bacterium
TTTTGCCTGAAAGGCCCGAAGGGTGCTTCGCACAAAATGCGCCTGTCCCCTTTTCTCCCAGAATCCGTAATACGCATTCGGAACAAAGTGTCATGCCGGTCTTTTCGCGGCGGCGCCCGCTTGCACTACGAAAGGAGACGAGATCGTGAGAAACCAGCCAATCAGGCGGCGAGATTTCCTGCAAACTACCGCCGCGGCTGCGGGGGGAGTTGTCCTCGGAAGCCCCGGGATCGTCTCCGCAGGGGCGGCCGAGCCGACGGTCATTGAAGAGCCGTTTCACGGCGCCGTGCTCAACCGCCGGCACGGGGAACAGCTCGGCGGCGGCCTGAAGATCCGGGTGCGCGGCCGGGCGCCCCTGCGCGACCGGGTGACGGTTGATGGAAGGCCGGCCAAGCGGGCCGGCGGCAAGTTCGTCGCAGAGATCGTGCTGCGACAGAAGGAAACCGAGATCGTGGCCGTCTCCCAAGGCGTTTCGGGCCGCCGCGAGCATCGCGTGCGGGTGCTTTGGGACAGGCATTCCCAGCCGCGGTATCGCTTCTCGATCGACGACAACAGCTTCTTTCTCCGCGATATCGCCCGGAAGAAATACGACTCGCTCTTCGATTGCTTTTACCTGGAGATGCTGCGGAAGCTCAATAAGAAGTACGGCGCACGATTCGTGCTGAACATCTACTACACCACCGAAGACGGGTTCGAGCTGCCGCAGTTCCCCGACCGCTACAAGGCCGAGTGGCGGGACAACTCCGATTGGCTGAAGCTGGCCTTCCACGCCTACGCCAACGAGCCCGCGCGGCCGTACCAGCACGCATCGGCCGAGCGGCTGGCGGCCGACTTCGACAAGGTGGCCGAGCAGATCCGCCGCTTTGCCGGCGAGGAGACCTACTCGCCGCCGACGGTGATCCATTGGGGGATGGTGCAGCCGGCGGCGCTCAGGCCGCTTGCCCAGCGCGGGGTCCGCGTGCTCAGCGGCTATTTTCAGCGCGTAAGCACCGGCTGGGACGTGAACTACCTCTTGGACGACGACCGCTCGGAGTATCTCTCACGGCACGATGCGCTGAAGGATTTCGACAGCGGGATCGTGTTCTCCAAGGTGGACATCGTCTGCAACAGCACGCCCTTGAAACGGATCGTGCCCACGCTGGAGCCGCTGGCCAAAGATCCCAATCAGGCGGAGATCATGGACCTGTTCACCCACGAGCAGTACTTCTGGCCGTTCTACGCCAACCACCTCCCCGACCACGCCCAACGACTGGACGCCGCCATCCGCTGGGTCACCGACCACGGATACAAGCCGGTCTTCTTCCACGAGGGCCTCCTGGGCGGGCCGGAATGATAGGTACGTTGTTGAATTGGCGGTCGGTGCTGATGTCACACGGGACAGTTGCGTTCTCGGCTTTGTGAGCCGCAGCGGGGTAGTTCAGGGCAGCTTCTCGGGCGGTTCGATCGTGACTCGAACGTCGCGCCGCAGGGGACCGGCCAAGCCCTGCAACTGCCGCCGCCAATTGGAAAGCGTCGGCGCCACCGGAAAGCGGCGGCCGCAACGCCAATCGCCGATGATCCAGTAGCGCAGCGTACCACCGGGGGCATCGCAGCGCAGACGACGCTCGCCGGCAAGCTCGAGCACGTCCTTCAGCTTGTCGGCGGGAACAATCAACCCCAGGCCCACCTCGCCCACGGCGGCGTCCTGAAATCCCCAGGCGCCGAGGCAGCCGAGTGATCTGTCGAGAAAGGTCTCTTCCCGGGCAAGCCGCGTCAGGCCGGGGGCCAGGCGCACCGGCTCTCGGGCTCCCGCGACCGAGGCGCGGATCTCGCTTTCCTGATGCTGGGCATAAATGATGCACAACATCCGCAGCGCGAGCTTGGGCCGGCCGGACGCGACGTTCTCGGCGGTGATTTCGACCGCCGCCCGCACGGGCCCGGAGCTGAGCACCCGCCGGCTGAACTTTACGCTCCCTTCACCGGCCGGGTTCCGCACCACGCAGGCACGCTCCCCGAAGTACAGCGTCAGCCCGCCCAGCCCGGAGGTTTTGCCCACCTGGAGCGCGTCAATACCCCAGTCGGTTTCCCGGTGGTAGTCGGCGTTGCCCAGCGGATAGATCAGCCGCTCGACCCGTTGGCTGTGGCGGTATTGCGTCCTGCCGAAGAAGTCGAACTGGCCATGGTAGCTTCGATATGCGGCGAAGGTCGATTCCCAGCCGACGCTCGGGCTGCGGTTGGCGGCGGCCGCAGTCTTGCGGGCAAACGACTTCTCCCGCCGGCCCGTGGGTGAGTAGTAGAGATAGTAGGTGGCTCTTGCATCCTGCGGTACGTCGGCCAGGAAAGAAAGCTCCTTACCGGCCGAGGCGTCGAGTTGATCGACCTGATGGGGTATCTCCAAGTGGTCGATCCAACGCTCCGGTACTGCTACGGCACAGTTGTCCGGATTGAAGTCCTCCGCAACGGCCCGAACGGCCCTGACGCTCAGCACCACCGGCCAGTTATCGCGCCGTGGGCCGTGGCGGTTGTCCAGGCAGATCGGGAGGCGGTGGGTAAACCCTTGGAATCGGGCCGGGCAGCCGACCCGTGCATCGGGAGCCAGCTTCGTGAGCACCAGCTCGGCCGCCGCCGCGTAGTCCCCGGCGGCGTAGGCCGCCTCAACCTCCCGCCACGCCGGGTGCCCTCCGAACTTCCGCTTCAGTGCGCCCAGCAGTCGATCCCGCAGCAGATCCATGTAGTACCGCGCACCGGCCGGTGTGCTGCGGATCCGCTGGCCCAACCGGGTTTGCGGATACCACGAAGGGAGCCCGGCGAGGAAGAAGGTCTCCACCGGGTCCGGTTTGCCGGGTCGATCGCCCAGCGCCGCCTTGGCGGCGTCGATGAATCGCTGGCTGTCGTCCAGCAGCTTGCCCAGCCGTCGCCTGTAGAAGGTCGAGAGCGATTCGTAGTCCAGCTTTATCCGGCGAGCGTCCTTGCCCTTCATCCGCCACTCGAAGTCGATCTTCCCATCGGCGTCCAGGTCGATCAGCCGGCGGTCGAAGAGGCCGTCCCGGTCGTCGTCCCGGTAGGCGTACCGGGCGTCCACCTTTCCGTCAAGGTTGTAATCCACGTGCAGCCGGCCTTCGCCGGCGCCGAGCAAGTGCAGGCGGTGGTCGGTCGGATCGAAGTACAGCCGCAGCGGGCTTGGCGGCCGGAGGCTGACCTCGACGCGTTTGTTCAGCCGGCTACAGGGCGGCCCGCCGATCTGTGGGAAGTTCTCCGAGCCGTGCGCGATGACCCCTTCCCACCGCTCGTGGGGATCTCGTTCGACGTTGCCCTCGGTGTTGGCGTTGATTTCGTCCCAAGTCAGGCAGGCCCGGGCCCACGGTGATCTCTGGGCGAACTGCTCCGCCGCGTCCCACCGGATCACGCGCCCGGTGGGAATGCCGCGCAGTCGCAACGAGTGGGTGAGCTGCCGGGGGATCTTCAGCTCGGAGCGGCCGGGCGCTGCATCGGTCAGCCAGCGGCTGCCGTGGGCGATTGCCGTGATGGAGAAATCGTAGTCGTGGGTCTGCCGTCCCCGGGCGTCCCCGTCCGCGTCGAAGCTGTAACGCAGCGACTCGACTTCGTCGTCCACTCCGCAGATCCGCACCACGACCTCGCTGCATCCGTCTCCGTCCGGATCGTAAAAGGCGAAGGGGTTTTCCCAGTTGCCGATCCACTGGTCCAGGTCCTTGGTGATCCCGAAGCCCACGAACGTCTCATCACCGCTGAAGTGGCAGCGATATTGACAGAGGCGCTGCGAATAGGTCCGGTTGACGTCGTACCAGAGCAGATTGTCGTCGCCCAGGTCGCGCCCCCACCATACCCACAAGGCGTCGCCTTTGAGGTAGCGGTGGTTGGGCCACCAATAGTAGATTCCCATCTCGTCCAGGTCGCCGTCGCCGTCGTTGTCCTGGTAGTCGACCGCCGCATCGACGGTTCCGTCCCCCTTCCAGTCTGCCAGGTAGAGGTCGCTGTCGCGGTCGGGCCCCAGGTTTTTGTCCAGGTCGCCGTCTTCGTCGATCACCCGGACCAGCAGGGGCCGGATGGTATGGCGGGCGGCCGGGTCGATGTACCAGACCTCGTCGTTTCGTCCGTCCCCGTCGCGATCGACCGGCAGGCGCTTGCCCGCCGGCAGCCCCTTGACTTCGGCCACCCGCGCCGGGTCCAGCCTGGCCGCCTCGCCGAAGACACGCCGGAACATCGCCTGGCGGGCGTCCTCGGCCGGGGCCGCCTCTCCAACCACCGGGATTACCAGCGCGACCGCCACTGCAAGCCGCAGGTTCATCGCCAGCTCCTCGTCACGTCCGCAGTTTCCAGAAACCACTCTGTTTGGGCCACTCTTGCCCGAAGATTACTCCCTGGCGAGGCAACCGTCAAGAAGAGGCACGGGGGAGGTTGCCGCGGTGCTTGCACCCCCGCACCGCTTCGACTATTCTCGGGGGTGCAAACACCGAGGTGCCGGCCGCAAGGCACGCCGCAAAGAACGTGAATTGACCGGTCGCGTGATCACTTGCAGGGGGATCCAGTCATGGGACGTCGGGCGTCGTGGGCGGCCGCGGTTGCCGTCTTGCTCAACGCAGCGGCCACGGGAGCAGAGCCGGACGAGGTCTTCAAGCCCTCGCCGCTGAAGCAGCACCTCGAGGTCGTCAGCGCGAGCTCGCACTCGTACGAAGTCGCCATGGGCGGCACCATCGACATGGAGCGGGCGCTGACGCGCGAGTGCAGCAACATCAAGGTGGCATTCCAGCCAAACGTTTCGTTGACGATCGCCAACACCGGGCGGACGGTGGTGGTAAACCCCTGGATCGTGATCGGCGACCGGGGCAACTGGCGGACCCCGGACGAAATGCTCGCCGAGGCGCTGCGCGGAGCAAAGACGGACCAGGACAAGGTCTACCTGATCTGGGACTTCGTCCGCCGTAACCGCCATCACGACGATCCCATCTACCACCACGACGAGCTGCACGACCCGGTGCGCTTCCTCTGCATCTACGGGGGCGGACTGTGCGACGACGCGGGTTCCAACGGCAGCGCGTTGTATCATCGCGCCGGCTTCACTGCGGACCGAGTCGGCCGCGACCCCAAGGTGCGATGCCTCCACGGCCACATGATGTGCGAGGTCTTCCTGGACGGCGACTACCAGTTCATGGACATCGACGAGGACGTGTTCTATCTGGATCGTGAGAACCGCAAGCCCGTAAGCGGCGACGCCGTGGCCCGCGACCACGACCTGGCCCGCCGCGAGCTGCACTACGGGCCGCCGGCCACTTCCTGGACCACCAGCCAGGCGGCCGCCTCGCTGTTCGGCGACGACGACGGCACCACCCGGCGGATCGTCACGGGACACCGCATGGACCTCTCGCTGCGGCCGGGCGAACGGCTGGTCTATCGCTGGGACAACTGCGGCAAGCTGCCTACCGGCGCGCCGGGCCGAAAGTTCCGCTACTGGGGCAACTCCAAGCTGATCTTCGAGCCGTTGCTGGACGAAGACTACGCGCTGTGCTGCGAGAAGGCAGCGGAGGTGACCGCGCTCGAGGGCGGCATCGCCGGGCGCGCGCCCGGCGCGTGTCTGGTCTACGCCGTGCGATCGCCCTACACGATTTGCGGCGGGAAGGTGGTGGCCGAGTTCCGGCTGGATGGGGCGGGGGATCGGGCGGCACTGGCGTTCTCGCTCGACGGCCGTTCCTGGAAGGAGGTTCGCTCCGCAGAGCGCCCCGGCGAGTTGGCGTTGCAGGCCGACCTCGACGCGCTGCTGGACGTGCACCAGAGGCCGCCCAAGCGGGCCTACTATATTCGCGTCGGGTTGGCCGGGGCGCGGCTCGAGGCCCTCCGCATCGAGACCGACGTGGTGGCGTCGCCCCTTGCGCTGCCGCGGCTTCGTCTCGGCCGCAACAAGGTCGTATATCGCGACCGGACCGAGACGCCGCATCAGGTCACGATCACCCACCAGTGGCGCGAAAGCTCGGCCATCGAACCGCCGGCGGCGCCCTCGGAACCCGTTTATCCGAAACCGGGGGCCTTGTGCCGGGACTCGATCCTCACGTTTCGATGGCCGGGGGTTGAAGGTGCCGAACTGTATCACCTCCAGGTCAGCCGGCGCCGCGACATGCGGCTGCCCTACCGCCCCAGCTTCGATCGGATGCACAAGACCAACCGGTTCGGCGTGCCGTTTACCGGCATCTTCAGCCCGGGCGAATCCTACTATTGGCGGGTTCGCTGCCGCGACCGCCACGGGATCTGGGGCGACTGGGGCCCGACGTGGAGCTTCTCTTGGGAGGGACCGCGCGTGCCGGTCAACCTCCGCCGGGCGATCCGCAACCAGCAGATCACCCTCCACTGGGAGCCCAACCCACGCGGCCCCCGGCCCGTTCGCTACGAGGTCTACGGAAGCGACGAAAAGGGCTTCTCGATCAGCAAGGAGCCCCACGTCGTCCAGGGGCTGGGCAAAGTCGCAGGCAACTTCGTGGGCGCGACCGAGGCCACGCAGATCCGCGTGGTGGCCCCCCGGGCCGACAAGCCGAACATGAACAAGACCTTCTACCGCGTGGTGGCCGTCGACGCGCACGGCACGCAGAGCGGCTGCTCCGACTACCTCGAGATGCCGCAGCCGTTCATCTACTCCCAGCCCGTGGCAACGGCCAAGGTCGGAAAGCCGTACCGCCACCAGGTCCGGACCCTGGCCTCGCTGGGCGACTATCAACACCGCTATGAGAAGCCCAATAAGGCGTTCTGGCAGCGGGAACGCTGCCGGTTCGAGCTCCTGGAAGGGCCCGCGTGGCTGAAGCTCGACGCGGCCTCGGGCCTGCTCAGCGGACAGGCCGGTCGGGACGACGTGGGGCAGCACAAGGTGACCGTTCGGGTGGCAAATCAGTCCGACGGCCATGCGGCCCAGAGCTTCCTGCTGAGTGTGGAGTAGCAGGTCAGGCAATCACCTCCGGGCAGCGTGAACCTGACGTAAACATTTGTCGAACCCGTCCGGCAGGCCCTCGTTCCCACGCTCTGCGTGGGAACGCACCGCCGCAGCGCTCCGCGTCGCCGAGGCGGAACCTCCTTTCGGTGAACAGGTTACGTTGTTGCGAGGACGCGAAGTGTGCGTGGCGTCCGTTACGACGCAGAGCGTCGTAACGAGGTTATTGAAAGGAACCGGCGGGCAGCG
>CAZUAM010000385.1:0-7152 GCA_964618095.1 uncultured Planctomycetaceae bacterium
CTGAGTGACTCCAATGTACTGATACTTGCCCCCTAATCCCTACGCCCGCAGCTCGGCCCCGTGCTTCGCCCGGCAGGCGGCCACGATCTGCTCGCGGATCTGGTCGGCCTGCTGGTTGGTCATGGTGCCTTGCTTCGAGCGCAGGACGATCGTCAGCAAGAGGCTTTTCTTGTCGGGGCCCAGGCGCCGGGGATCGCGGTAGGTGTCGCGGTAGTCGAGCTTCTCGAAGTATCCTCCGCAGTTGGCCCGAACCGTTTCGGCCACGTCGGCCCAGCGAACCGCCTCGTCGACCACCAGGTTCAGGTCGCGGGTGACCGCCGGATAGGGCGGCTGGGGGGCGTGGCGGGGGATCAGGTTGGCCGCCTGGACCAACAGCGCCAGCTTGACCTCGGCCACGGTGGTGGGGAAGCGGAGATCGAACTGCCCCAGCCCCTCCGGCCGGAGCCCGCCCACGTATCCGAGCACCTGGCCGTCGAGCAGCAATCGGCAGGACTGGCCGGGATCGAACAGGTCGCAGCCGGCCTCGGCGCTCTGGAGCCCGGCGGCCGGCCTGAGCGCCGCCACCACTGCCTCGATCACGCCCTTGACGGCCGGGTAATCGCGGCCGCTGGTGATCCCCAGCATGGGTTCCTCTTCGGGCAATTCATTGCCACGCGGCAGGTAGACCCTGGCGATCTCGAACAGCTCGATCTCCGGGTTGGCCAGGGCCTCGTTGGTCCGCCGGGCGGCCAGCAGGCTGGGGATCAGGCTCAGGCGGAGCCGATCGGCGCCGCGCAATACCGCCGTGAGGCTTTGCAGCGGCTCGGCGTCGGTCCAGGGGCTCAGCGCACGGCAGGCCTCGTGGTCGACTACGCTGGTGGTCATCGCCTCGTCGAACCCGCAGGCCACAAGCACTTGGCGGACCTTCGCTACCACCCGATCTTCCTGGGTGCGGGACGAGGAGACCATGGGCACGCCGACGTCCTCGGGAATCTGGTCGTAGCCGTGGATCCGGCCCACCTCTTCGACCAGGTCGATTTCCCGCGTCAGGTCGCGCCGCCAACTGGGCGGGACGACCCTTACTCCCTCTCCCTCTGGGAGAGGGCTGGGGTGAGGGGCTTCGACGGCGGAAGACTCTTCTGGGAGAGGACTCGCTTGAGCGACTTCCACGTTGCCCAGCGCAATCAGGATCTCACGCACCCGCTCCCGCGGCACGTCGATGCCCAGCACCCGCTTCAGTTGCGAAAACCGCAGCACGACCGGCGCGCGCTTCGGTGGCCGCTGGCCGGCGTCCACCACACCTCGGGCGAGCTCGCCGCCGGCCAGCTCCAGGATCAGCTCGCAGCACCGCCGGCTGGCCCAGTCGATGCCTTCCGGATCGACGCCCCGCTCGAAGCGATAGGAGGACTCGCTGTGGAGGTTCAGGGCCCGGGCGGTGTTGCGGATGGAGACGGGGTCGAACCGGGCCGCCTCGATCAGGATCTCGGTCGTCGAGTCGGAGATCTCCGTCTGCGCCCCACCCATCACGCCCCCGATGGCCACCGGGTACTGGGCGTCGGCGATCACGCACGTCTCGGGCTGCAAGACGTAGGTCTTGTGATCGATCGCCTCGATCGTCTCCCCGGGCTTCGGCCGGCGAACGATGATCTGGGAGCCGGTGAGCCGGCCGAAGTCGAAGGTGTGCAGCGGCTGACCGCATTCCATCAACACGTAGTTGCTGATGTCCACCACATTGTTGATCGGCGCGATGCCCACCGCCGCCAGCCGCCGGGCCATCCACCGCGGGCTGGGTCCGATCTTCACCCCCCGGATCACCCGGGCCGCGTAGCGGGGACACAGGTCCGTGCAGTCGATCCGCACCGTGACCAGATCATCCACCGGGGTCTCGGTCTCGGGCGGTTGGGCGGCGGGAATCTTCAACTCCGTCTGCCAGAGCACCGCCACCTCGCGGGCGACGCCGATATGGCCCAGGCAGTCGGGGCGGTTGCTGGTCACCTCCAGGTCGATGGCCAGGTCGCCGCCGACCTCTTCGGTCCCCTCATGGTTCAGCCCCGACATCGTCAGCCGCCGCTCCAATTCGGCAACCGGCATGCCCAGCGGCACGTACTGCTTCAGCCAGTTCCAGGAGACGATCATGGCCAGCGGCGTGAGGATAGGGATTAGGGGCGAGGGATTAGGGGTCGGCGAAGATACGACAGAATAACAAAACTCAAGTGGTTGACAAACGGCCGACGGCCAGCGGCTGACTTTGCCATTACATCTGCGAGCCAACTTCGGAAGCGATTCGGCGCACCTCGTCGCCGGTCAGGTCAAATAGGTGGTACACGCGGTCGTTCAATTCGCACCGGCCGTCGTCGATCTCGCGGAGGATCGACGCCAGGCTCGCGCTTTGTTCGGTCAGATAACCGTCCCATTGGGCCCGCTGGGCCGGCGTGAGCTTGCGCTTCGCGAACTTCTCCACCTCGCCGAGCAACTCGCCAGTGGGCACCGATTCGAATCGCTCGATCTTCCGCGGCACCGAGACCAGCTCGGGTGCGATAGGGAACAAGGACCGTTCCGCGAGGTCCACGACCAGCCGCCGACACACGCCCCGCCGCAGCATCGCTTCCTGCTCGCACAGGTCGGCCAGCTTCTGCGCGAGATCGGCCACCTTCTTGGTGCTCCGTGTTTTCGGTATCGGCAGCGGCGCGATGAATTGCTTGTTGGCTTCGAAATACCCGCGATCCTTGGGTTTCGCCGTGTGGCGAAACACGAAATCCAGGGCGCTGCAATTCAGCAAAGCCAGGAGGAACCACAGATCATATGATCCGTGTTCCTTTCCAAGCACTCCGTTTACCCGCACATTATTGAAACACAGGGCACCCTCGTGATCCATAAATGCCACAAGGTGGTTGACCGTCTCGGGAACTCCGACCTTCCCGAGCCGCTGCTTGTCGATGTTCTGATGGCGGCCAAAACGGTACCATTGGTCGTCGTTGAATTTGCTCGACTCACGCGCGCGCAACGTCTTCTCGTTTTCCCTCAGGTACTGCCAGCAGCGCCGAAACCGCTTCATCTCCTTCGGTGTGTAAAGGCGGCATTGCTCGTCGGTGACGAGGTAGGGGAATATCAGGTACTTGTCCGTCGGCGGGGTGCCAAAGGGAATGGCGTCCTCGCCCGAGACGAGCGGCTTCATGACCTCGTCTTCGATTTCCACGTCGCCTTTGAGAGCGCTGGAATAGTAGCGTCCCGGGCCGAGCTTGATGAGGTGATAAACCGCATCGGCGCTGGTAATCAACCCTTGGAATATCTGACTTGACGCCTCGGCCAGCGTGACGCTCCGCTGGCGCATCTTGTCGATGAGTTTGCGATCCGCCTCGCCCAACAGGGCCCAAGGCCCCTGCCCCAAGCCGCCGTAGCTCACGGGCCGGAAGTCCAGCTTCGCTAAACCGCCCGTGGGGGCGTCGGCCGCCTCGACCGCTTTCCGCGGCTGGCCGGAAAAGAACTGAAGGGCCGTGTAGGTGGTCGCGTCGTCGAACACCTGGTGGCTCTTGAAATCGACGAACCGTTCGAGCGACCGCTTCTCGGCCAACAGTTCCCTCAATCCGCGGCCGTATTCGTTGTAGAGCCAGATGTTCGGCGCGATCAGCCCCATCCGTCCGTCCGGCTTGAGCAGTTCGAGCCCGCGCTCGATGAACGGCAGGTACATGTCAAAATTGCCGGTCCGTGCGGAGCGGTAGCGCTGGACGAGGAACGCGGCGACCCTCGGCTCGCGGCGGCGGAAGTTCTGGAGCTTGATGTAGGGCGGATTGCTGATGACGCAATCGAACTTGCCCTCGGCAAACACCTGGGGGAATCGGTCCTGCCAGTCAAACGCCCGCGGATCGACTTGCGGATCATCGACCAGGCTGTTGCCGCAACGGATGTTCTCCGACAGGTCGACCAAAGTCCGCCCGCGCTCCGCCGTGCGGATCCACAGCGCAAGGCGCGTGATTTGGACCCCCTCTTCCAGCAGATCGACCCCGAAGAGGTTTTCGCGGAGGATCGTGTCCTTGACCTTCTGCGGTGACCAGCCTTTCAGCTTCACGCCGCGCGAGCGGAGGTCGTCGAGGATGTCGCTGTAGACGGCCTCGAGGTATTCCGGCACCTGGATAAGAAAGGCCCCGCTTCCGCAGGCGGGATCGCACACGCGAAAAGTGGAGAGCGTCGCAAGCCGTGCCTGTTGGTATTGCGACCAGTCATGCAACTCGCCGTCTTCCGGCTCGACGGCGGGATCCACGCCGTGCTCGGTGGCCACCGTGGCGAATCGGTCTTGCAGGCACGGACCGAGCGTATGCTCGACGATGTAGCGCGTGATGTGCCGAGGCGTGTAGTAGACACCGGTCCGTTTTCGTTTCCCCGAGACCTTCTTCGGGGGTGCGAGCAACGTTTCGGGATCGGCGCGGACGCTTTCGAGGTCGGAAATCGATTGCTCGAATAGATGGCCGAGGACGTCCACGTTTACTTCGTCGTGGAAATCATACTCACCGATGTCCCGAAAGAAGTCGGTCCAGCCGTCGTCAAGCTGTAAGTTGTCAACTTCGTCGTCGTGCTTGAAGAGCCCCCCGTTGTACTTGCTGACACCGTATTTCTCGTTCCCACGGTCGATGCTACGGAACAACTCCCCGAATCTCTGCCAGCGCGGATTCGTGGCCAGCGAGAAAGCGCCGACTTCGCGCCACGCGGCATGGATCGACTTGGGAGGGAGCAGGTCTCGGTCCTCGCAGAACGCGATGAAGATGATACGGTCCAGTAGCACCTGGGCGACGTGGATCGCCGCGTCGATGGTCTTGCTGTGGGGTAGCTGGCGCAGATGCCGAATCAGCGCCATCCGCTGGTCTTGGTACCCGGCGTACAGTTCTCGGCCCACTTCTCGCTGGCGCTCGTCGGTCTGCTGAAGCAGGACTTCGGCCCGCGGACGCTGGCCCAAGAGCCCCGGAAGCAGCCCCGCCCGGGCAAACACGCAATAGAACTCCCGGAACCGGTCCACGTCGCGCAGCTCCTGAAGGGTGAACTGCTCGAATGTGTGCGGCGTCTTGTCCCGGTGGTACAGCCGAAAGCTCACGTAGTTGCAGACAATCCCCCACGGGCATTCCGGCACCTCGTTCAAGTAACCCCAGCATTGCTGCACCGCGGTGCGGCCCCGGGAGCGATCCGCGTCGACGTTGACGGTGGGCCCCTTCAACTCCATCAGGACCACCGGCGGCCCTTTCGTCTGAGCGTCGAACCGCCCGATCGCGGCGTCCGCCTCGCCACCCGGCACCGGGTATTTCGGCCAAACGTTCCACTCTGGCTTGTTTTCCGAAAAGAGCGTGAACCCAAGTGCCTTGGAGAATACGTCCGTCAGAAACTCCCCCTCCAGGGTCGTCTCCTTCATTCGGCGAAGCTTGCCGCTATCCTCCAAATCCGCCCACCTGCCGAGGATTTCATAGGCTTTTTCCTGCTGTTGATCCCGCAGCCGACGGTCGGCGGCGGCCGGTTCGAGGAATTTCGGCAGAATCAACCAGTCGCGGGGCCCGCCGTTGCCGTACCGGGCCCCGTCGAGTTCGGGAAACAGTTTCTGCTGCCGGGCAGTCACAAGTTCGTCAACCCTGTGGTGCGCTTGCCGAGAAAGGAGAAACTAACAGACCAAGTTCTACCAAATCTGGTGTTCCATGACAAAGGGCCATCCAGCGCGTCGTCGTGCCGTTGCAGCGCTAAAACTGATGCAGAAACCTCACGTCGTTGCGGTAGAACTCGCGGATATCGTCGATCCCGTGGCGTCCCATGCAGATCCGCTCGATGCCCACGCCGAAGGCCAACCCGGTTACCTCCTCGGGATCGTAGCCCACGGCCCGCAGCACGTGCGGATCGACCATGCCCGCCCCGGCGATTTCGATCCAGTCGCCCTGCCAGCTCATGTCGACCTCGACGCTGGGCTCGGTGAAGGGGAAGAAGGAGGGCCGGAAACGGATGTGGACGTCGTCCTCGAAGAAGCTGCTGGCGAACAGCCGCAGGATGCTTTTCAGGTCGGCCATGGTCACCTGGCGGTCGACCAGCAGGCCCTCGATCTGGTGGAACATCGGATAATGCGTGGCGTCGGCGGTATCCGGGCGGTAGACGCGGCCGATGGAGATCACCCGCACCGGAGGCTTCGTCTTCTCCATCACCCGAATCTGCACGGTGGAAGTCTGGCTTCGCAACAGCCAGCCTTCCTGGTCCGATACCGCGGGAGGCGTCTCCGACGGCGACTGCCCGGCAGTCTTTGCTGCTGTGGCCAGGTAGAAGTTATCCAGGGGATCACGGGCCGGGTGATCGGGCGGGATGTTCAGGGCTTCGAAGTTGTGCCAGCGGTCCTCCACCTCCGGACCCTCGGCCACCGTAAAACCCAGCCGCCCCATGATGTCTTTCAGTTCTTCGGCCGTCTGGGTGATCGGGTGAAGATGGCCCAGTCGAGGACAGACGCCCGGAACCGTGGGGTCAAACTCGTGGCTAACGCGCAACGTCCCCGAGGCGGTAAAGGTAAGCGTAGCGTGGCCGGCAAGACGGCCGGTTGCTCCGAGCAGCCGCTCGGTCGCCGCTTGCCGGGCGGCCTCGATTTGCTGCTTGATCTGGTTGAACTGCTTGCCGGCGGTCGGTTTGTCGGCGGGATCGATCCGGCCCAATCCCTTCTGGAGGACCTTCAAACGCCCGCCTTTGGCGCCGAGGAACTCAATCCGCGCCGCTTCCAGGGTGCCGGCATCTCCGGCCGCCTCGAAGGCCGCCACGGCCTCGCGGGCGAGTTGATCGAGTTCAGCAAGGAATTCGGCGATCGCCATGGGGCAATAAAGAGTTCATCACATAACTGTTTAGCGGCCAGGCCTGACCCAATACCGTTCGATTAAGCGCGAACGCAACGTCAACAGAGTGGCACCGGCGTCTCGCCGGTGAGACGGAACTCCCAGCAACGCTTTCACTTATGTCTCACCGGCGAGACGCCGGTGCCACTTGATCCTCCTTGATATTACACTCAATTGAACGGTATTGGGGCTTGTCCGGCGCGGGCGCTGACGGCTGATCCGTTCTCCGACCCTCGCGCCGGAAAAGCCCGGCCGCTAAGCCCCTGGTAGCAAACCGGTCACCTGAGAGCCTGTGAAACAATTCGATCTACAGACTCCGTCTATTGGCGACGGGAGC
>CAZUAM010000386.1:0-7145 GCA_964618095.1 uncultured Planctomycetaceae bacterium
CGTAGATGTCCTCGAAATTCTCCTCGACGGGGGTGTAGGTCTGCATGGCCGTGCTGGGGTTGATGTTGCACAGCGCACGGTGGTTGTTGGCGCAGACCTCGAGCCAGTTGTGGATCCCGCCCAGGACGATGTCGGAGGCAAACAGGTCGGCGACCGTGCCGTCCTCGAATTCGACGTGTATTAGCGACAGATCGTCGATGTCGTAGTAGTTGCAGCGGATGTGTCCCTCGTCGCGGAAGCTTTCCAATCGGGTGACGGCGTGGGTGCGGGCGGAGACGGTTCTGGGGCGGATGGGGCGGCCGTCGCGGGCCCGGCCTTCGACCCGCTTCAGATAGAGCGCGGCGGTCAAAGGGTGGCAGCCCTTGCCGATCATCACGCCGCCGCCGCAGCGGGCGGAGTAGGCATAGTCGACCGAGTGCGATCCGCTGTGGGCCTCCTCGCCGTGCATCCAGAGGATCTGCCCGCCGGTCTTTTCGAGGATCTCGCGCTCCTTCTGGATTGACGGGGCGTAGACCCAGTTTTCTGCATACAACAGCTTGCCCTGACTTTTCTGCTCGGCCTCCAGGATTCGGTCGACGCTGGCCAGTGCGGTCTGGAGCGCGAGCTGCTTGTCGGCACGGTCCCAGTGGAAATCCGGCTTACCGTCGCCGAAGTAGCCGGTCAGCGGTTTTTCGCAGACCACGAACTTGTCGCGATTTAGTCCTGCGATGGAGATCGGCTCGTGGGTGACCGGCGGCGTGCAGACGTGGATCACGTCGACTTCGTCCAGCAGGGCGTCGAGCGCGTCGAAGAAGCGGATCTCGCGCTGCCCGGCGTATGCCCTGCCGCCCTCCTGATCGATGGAGTGGACACCGACGACTTCCACGTCGGTCCCGTAGACCTTGCGGAGGGCCTCGAAGTGGAAGCTGGCCGAGAAGCCGGAGCCCACGATCCCGGTGCGGACGGTTTTCTTTTTCATGGGGTTGATTCCTTCTCGAGGCGGCCGGTGGCCGCATCCGAACGGCGGGCAAGCCCGCCCGCTAAACGTGTTGTGACAGTTGGCTAGTTCTGGGCCGAGTCCGGCGTGACGTTTTCGCCGACCACGGCCTGCTTGGTGCCGCCGAGATCCCGGGGGCGGCCGCTACTGGCTCGCTCCGAGATTCAGATCGGCCGCCCCGTTGCCGGTTACTTCGATCCGCCGGCAGTCGGCGTCGGTCTTGACGGCCTGCCCCTGCATCCCGGTGAAGATGTTGCCCGAAACCACGATTTCGGACGTCCCTTCCAGGAGGACGCCGCCGGCCGCGTCGTCGCGCTTGACCTTTTCGCCGATGTAGGCGTTGGAGAAGCTGTTGCCGGTGATGGTGATCCGTCCGGCTTTGGGACCGACCCTGACCCCAAACGGGGTGTCCATGGTCAAGGTGTTGGCCGAGACGGCACAGCCCCAGGCGTCGCGCAGCTCGACCCCGCCGCTGAAGTTATGGGCCAGCACGTTGGCGCTTATGGTATTGCCGTAGCAGTCGCGGTCCATCACCACGGCGATCCCCTTGCACTCCTCGATCATGTTGCCCGAAAGGACCGACCCGTAAGTATTCTCGATGACCACGCCGTGGCGGAGGTGATCGTCGAGATTGTTTCCGTTCATACAGAGGTTGAAGCTGTCGATGCAGCGCAGCGCGTCCTGGTTTTCCTCGAACTGGTTTCCATTGACCACGATGTCGTGGCACCGCAGCAGGTTCAACCCGGCCCGGGCGTTGTAGGTGATGATCGAGTCACAGATGCGGGGGTCCTCGTAGCAGTCGACCAGGTTGACGCCGTGTCGGCCGTTGTGATCGACGGAGAGGCCGTGGATGTAGATCTCATTGACGCCCTCGGCCAGCAGTCCGTCGCCGCTTTGGGGATTGCCGCTGATGCGGAAGTCGGCCAGTTGCACCCGCCAGACGCGGGCCTGGCGCCGGCCGGCCACCTCCGGCGGTCTGAGAATCAGGGCGGGTTGGCCGTCTTGATTGCGGTTGATCAGGTGGGTGGCGGCCCCGGCGCCTTCGATGCGGGTGTTTTGGCGGGTGAGCACCAGCGGGCTTGCCAACTCGAAGTCGCCCGGCGGGAGCTTGACCAGCCCGCCCGCTTCGGGGACCGCGTCCAGGGCCGCCTGGAGGTCGCCGTATTTCGAGGCGTCGATCACCGCCGCCGGGGACTTTTTGGCCTGGGGCGTCGGATCGCCGGCGGTTGCCCCGCTTCTCCACGAAACGGCAAACGCGACTGCAATAACGCAAAGCAACACGGCGGATAGCACTTTTACGGGTTTCATGGTTTGCTCCTTTTGAAGATGCCGTGGGTACACGCTACTTCTTCGCGGTGACGATCATTTCGGCCAGCGTGGCCCGGGCCTTCTGGTAGGCCGCCGCGTCCGTTTCCCACTGGAACCAGGAGCCTGCCAGCGGCAGGATCACTTTCTCGGCCTGGGGCGCCCGTCCCGAGCGCTCCAGGATGGCCAGGTACTCGTAGTCCTCGATCGAGTCGCGCAGGGCCTTCAGCCGCAGGCTCGGCGCGATGCCGTCGTAGCCGACGGCCCGGCCGGGATACACGATCGTGCCCTCACCGTTGTAAATGGGGGACTGGTTCGGACCCCTGGGGCAGTACGTTTTGGGGTCGGTCCAGGGGTCGTCGACCTGCCTCCAGTGGGACATGCCGCCCCAATAGAGCAGACCGCGAATCCGGTATCGCCAGGCGATCCAGGCCGGCACGCGATAGTTCATCAGCGGATAGTCGATGTGCCACCAGGGGGTCTTTTCGCGCTGGCAGAGCGCGGTGTAGGTCCAGACGGTCTCGCCGAGGGCCTGGCGCTTGGCGGCACTCTGGGGCTTGAAGAGGCAGAAGAGCGGGCACCAGACGTCGACGGCCCCGTAGAGATCGCCCCAGGCCTCGTCCTGTGTCCAGGTCTGTTCGACCACCATCACCTTGACGGCCGAATTGGCCCGGCGGATCGCCCGGCCCCATTTCTGGACGAACCGGTAGGCGTCCTGGTCGTTGGGTTCGTCGCGGAGGTAGGTGTAGAAGACGACCTGCGGCCGGTCCAGCTCGGCCGCGGCGCGGTCCCAGCTTGCCAGCCATGCATGGAGCTTTTCGCGCTCGTGGTCGGGGTCCTTGACCACGCCGGTGGGGCGCGGGACCTGGAAGGCATTGACATGGTAGCGATCGACGAACTCGCGGAAGCGGCGGACCTGCTCGGCGGGGACGCGGAACGTGCCGTCGTCCTGGGCCACCGGGACGAGGCTGCCGGGGGGAGGCGTGGCGTTGATGCGATGTCGAGAAAGCATCTCGGCACACTGGGTTTCGACGGCCGCCCAGTCCGAGGGCTCCTTCTCCTTGCCGTCCCTGGCACGCTGGCGGTAGTAGCCCCTCATTCGCCCAGCGGGCGAGCCCAGCGCGGTCCGCAGGGTCGAGACGCGAGGCAGGTCGAAATCCCAGACGGTGAGCTTGACGGGAAACAGGACGTCCTTCTCGCCGTCCGCCGCGACTCGATACATGCCGCGATACTCTCCCGGCTTGGCACCGGGCGGGACATAGAGGTCGATGAGGAAGCCGTGCGTCTGATCGGCGGGCAGGTCGAAGGGCACGGCCGTCAACCGCGCAGCTTCAAGCGGTTTGCGGGTCAGCGGATGTTTGAAGGGGATGAGCGGATCGGGGTACCAGCCCGGCTTGAAGTCCTCGTTGCGGTAGGTTGCCACGGTCAGGTGGAGCTGGTGCTGCCGGAAGAGCCGCGCGTCGGCGGCGCGAAGCACGGCCCCGTCAGGGCCCTTCAAGTCGATGGCCTCGACGTTGAGAGTTTTCACGGGCGCATCGGAGCGGATCAGGATTTGAAAACTCTCCCACTCGTTGCGGGCGGCGGCCAGGTTGACCGACGTGCCCCCTGCGGCCGGCTCGCCGCGGAGCATGCGCCTGGTTTCCGTCACCGTCCAGACCTGCCAATCGGCAGAGACGCGGTCGGCCGTGAGGAGAGGGATGACGGCCAACACGATGAGACGAAGGTACGTGTTCATCTTGCTTCTCCGATCACTGAGGGTTTCGTTCGGGTGGTGGCTGGGATCGAGTTGGGCGAGCGCCGGGAAACTCGGCGAACTGGGGGCTCGCTGCGCTCGACCGCAGCCACCCGGCACACCGGCACGCCGCGGCAGGCGCCTATTCTACAGCGTTCGGGTCCCGGCCGAAAGCCACGCCAACGGCGGCCGCGCCGCCCTGTGTGGGACCGGGCACGCAGGACCGGTCGCGGTGGGGCGGGTCTGGTTTCCGGGAGTCATTTCCATTACATTCGAACTGGGCGCAGACTTCCTGGATCCAACGCGCGCGAGACCGTTTTCCGGGCAAGCCCATCCAGGGGGAAACAGATGATTGAGAACAAGGGCATCGCCGAGCAGACCGTGGTCGTGATCCTGGCGGCCGGCAAGGGAACCCGAATGGGAAGACCCGATCTGGGAAAGGTCTGCTTCGAGATCGACTCGGTTCCGGCCATCAACCGGATCATCAGCGTCTTCAAGAGAAAACGCTTCGACCGGTTCCTGGTGGTGGTCGGCTCCCAGGCGGAACAGGTGCTCCAGGTCGTCGGCAGGGAACATCCGGGGGTGATGTACGTCTACCAGGAGCCTCAACTGGGCACCGGGCACGCGGCCAAAATGGCCGCCGAGGCACTCCAGAACATCGGATACGAGGGACACGTGCTGGTGACCACGGGCGACAAGCTCATCGAACCGCAGGCCATCGAAACGCTGCTGGGCGGATACGTGAAGCAACACGCGGACATGGCCCTGCTGACCATCCCCAGGAGCAAGGCAACCGAGGGCTCGGTAGGCAGGGTCTTTGTGGACGCGGACGGCCAGGCCCTGGACATCATCGAGACGATCGACCGGGCGAGACTGGCGATTGCCGATGAGCTGCGAGAGAAGATCGCCAAAGGCGAGAAACTGGCCGGCAGCGACGTCCGGGAGGTCATCCACAAGCAGATCGACGGCCCCAGCAAGCAGGCAGTGGCCGTAGGTGAACTGCTGGCGCTGGCGAAGGCAAATCGGACCGTCGAAAAGTCGAGGCTCGAAGAGCTGCTGCGGTCGCCGAAGTACCGGCTCGAAATCGGCGGAAAGAGATACTCGGCCAGGCAGCTCGAGAGGATCTGCAAGGGGGTGAATCCCAGTCTGTATCTGTTCCGGGCGGAGGTGTTCTACCAGGGAGTGGGGATGATCGACAACAACAACGCCCAGGGGGAATACTACCTTACCGACGTGGTGCGACTGCTGGCCGGGCTGAGCGATGCCCGGGGCACGCGGAGGTTCAAGATCCGGGCCGTGCCGGCGGACGATCCCAACTGGGTGCAGGGCTTCAATTCACCGGACGAGCTGCTGGCCATCCAGGACTACGTGAGGCGAAAGAAGCTCAGGCGGCAAGAGAGCATCGAGGCGGCGTCCCGGCCGCGGCTGAAGGCCAATCAATACTGCACGGTACGAGAGTGGATCCGGAAGATCGAAGATCAAAAGCCCAGCCTGAGCCGGTGGCTCCGCAGGATCTACGGCCAACACGAAGAGCTACACGGGCAGAAGTGCCGGGACCTGGTCAACGTGCTGGGCTGTTACGGGAAGCGATTCGGGATGGCCGAACGAGTGTGCATCGTCCGCGCGCCGGGCAGGATCAACCTGATGGGCAGACACGTCGATCACCGGGGGGGGCTGACCAACTTTCTGGCCATCGAGCGCGAGACCATGGCCGTGGTCGGACTGCGGTCGGATAACAACGTGGTGGCCGTGAATACCCAGCCCAGGAAATTCAAGCCCGTTCGCTTCAATATCTCGCAACTGATCGGGAAGTTTGCCTGGAGCGACTGGCTGAATTTCGTCAACAGCGATTGGGTGCGAAACATGCTCTACAGCGCCCCGGGCGACTGGGGCAACTATCTCAAGGCGGCGGTGCTCCGGCTCCAGCACCGCTATCAGGACGTCAGGATCCGCGGGCTGAATCTGGCGCTGTGCGGCAACGTGCCGATTGCGGCGGGCTTGAGCAGCAGCTCGACGATCGTGGTGGCTGCCCTTCAGGCGGCCATCGCCCTGAACAATTTCGAGCTTACCAGCCGGCAGTTTATCGACCTTTGCGGCGAGGGCGAATGGTTCGTCGGATCCCGGGGTGGGGCAGGAGATCACGCGGCGATCTACCTGGGACAGCGGGGAAAGATTGCGCACGTGGGCTACCTGCCGTTCCGGCTGGAGAAGATCATCGACGCCCCACGGGATTATCAAGTGATGATCGCAAACAGCCACATCAAGGCGGCCAAGAGCAGTGCGGCGAGGGACACGTTCAATGCCAGGATCGCCAGCTACAACCTGGGGCTGGCACTGCTGAAACAACGCTGCCCGGAAATCGCCGATACGGTCGAGTACGTCCGCGACGTTGACCCTTCGACCATCGGCTGCGCTACCAGCGACATCTACCGCTGGCTCCAGAGAGTTCCGCCGCGGATGACCCGCAGAGATTTCCAGGCCATGCTCGGCAAGCGGCATCAGCCAATGATCGAGGCCGACTTCGCCACCCACGCCGAGCCGGACCATTACGATCCCCGCGGCGTGCTGCTGTTCGGCGCCTCGGAGATCATCCGTAGTAGAATGTGCGTGGAGTACCTGGAAGCGGGCCAGGTGGAGCAGTTCGGCAGGTTGATGAAGGTAAGCCACGACGGCGACCGGGTGAGCCGGCGGGGCCTCGACGGAACGTACCGCCCGGCCGAGCAAGACTCCAGCGACGAACGTCTCAATCGGCTGATTACCGACCTGGCCAGCGAGGATCCCCAGAAGGTGCTCCGCGCCCAATTGTACATGCAGCCGGGCAGCTATGCCTGTAGCACGCCGGAAATCGATAAGATGGTTGACGTGGCGTCATCCGTTGCGGGGGTTGCGGGCGCACAGATTGCGGGGGCGGGGTTGGGTGGCTGCATCATGATCCTGGCCAGAAAGGACCGGGTGGAGGCCGCCCGCAAGGCCCTGGTCAAACACTACTATCGCCCCGCCGGGCTGAAGCCGGACATTATTCCCTGCATTGCGGTGGAGGGGGCGGGGCTGGCCGATTTCTGAAACGGCGGTTTTGCGCCCACTCGCCCGCGGCGTGAAAAGGCGGACCGCTTGCCGCCGGAGAGGCGCGGT
>CAZUAM010000387.1:0-7138 GCA_964618095.1 uncultured Planctomycetaceae bacterium
TAGATACCCTTGGAGGCTCAAGAATTCCCGAATTCTTGAATAATCCGGGCTAGTGCCACAAATCACAATTGATGACCCATGCCAAGTCGTTCTTGCCTAGTTTAAGGCGATGCTGCGCTACTCATTTTGCGCAGGCTGCCTCGTTTATAGTGACACAGAAAGCCTTCCTCCCTATGAATGACCGTGATATTTCACGTCCCGGTCCTCAATACGGAGGAAGGCAATGTCTGGCAAGGCGGCCAACGTTCCACTTACGAAAGAGCAACAAGAAGTTTTGCAAAAAATCACCCGTGCGACAACTGCTACCCGACGCCTCGCACAACGAGCACGTGTCATCCTACTGGCATTCGCTGGTGCACTCAACCTGGCGATTGCTGACGAAGTGGGTTTGTCGCGAAAGCAGGTTGGCCGCTGGCGACGTCGCTGGCAGCAGTCCTTTGACGCCCTGGTGGCCATCGAATGTAGTGAGCCGCAAGCCATGCTCCGCCGCACCATCGGAGAGGTTCTCAGCGACGCGCCGCGTCGCGGTTCACCCGGCACTTACAGCGCCGAACAAGTCACACAGATCATCGCCATTGCTTGTGAACCGCCCGGCCAATCGGGCCGACCGATCGAAACGTGGACCGGCCGGGAGCTGGCCGACGAGGCAATTCAACGTGGCATTGTCAAATCGATCTCCACCAGTCAGGTGAATCGCTATCTGGCCGAGGCCGATCTCCAACCGCATCGCAGCAAGTACTGGCTCAACAGCACGGAGAAGGACCCCGAAGTGTTCGACAAGCAAGTGCAGACGGTTTGCAACACGTACTTGGAAGCTCCAGAACTGTATTTCCAGTACAATACGCATACGGTGAGCGTGGACGAGATGACAGGCATTCAGGCCTTGGAACGTAATGCCGAGACGATCCCGATGAAACCCGGCCAGCCAGCGCGAATTGAGTTCGAGTACACGCGCCATGGCACGTTGTGTTTGACTGGAAATTGGCACGTCGTACAGGGGCAAATGATTGCTCCGACGATCCGCCCGACGCGTACCGAAGAAGACTTCTTGTGGCACATTTTTCACACGGTCCAGACTGACCATGACGCGGGGTGGGTGTTCGTGGTGGACAATCTGAACACGCATTGCAGCGAGAGCCTCGTGCGTTACATCGCGAAACTGGAAGGGATCGATGAGAGCACGCTGGGTCGCAAAGGCAAGTCTGGTATTCTCCAATCGATGGCGAGCCGTCAAGTGTTTCTCACCGACCGCGACCATCGCGTTCGGTTTGTGTTCTTGCCGAAGCACACGTCGTGGCTGAACCAGATCGAAATCGTATTCGGTATCGTGACTCGTCGTCTGCTTCGTCATAGCAACTTCAGATCTATCGGCGAATTGAAGCAGCGTCTCACCGACTTCATCGAATACTTCAACCGCACCTTCGCCAAACCGATGCGATGGACATACACGGGCCGTCCAGCGAAAAATGAACGGATAAAACGAGCCGCCACACGGAAGGAAAAATGGGCAAGCAGACGGCAAGCTGGGAAAGCTTTGGCTGTGGTGGGCCATCAATTGTGATTTGTGGCACTAGCCCGAACGCATTGGCGTCTGGTGACAGAATTCGGGGAATTCGGAATTCGGGGGACACAATACTTAATCTGGTTGTTTGAGCAGTTTGGGCTTTCGGCCGGGTTTTCGTGGCCTTAGGACGCGGCCAACGATACGCTCCAAACGTTCGATATTCCGGGGACAGTATACTGGTTTTCGGGGACAACTCATCCCAAACTAGCATGGTGTCCCCCGATTCCCGGTCCTGGTCCAAAACGGTCGTCCGGGAGGTCTTCTGGACGTACCCGGTCCAGTTGCCGGCCGGATCGAGCGTGAGATGTTCTGCCACCATGGTCCCGGGCCCTGATTTCGTACCGCAGAGGCCGCGGAGCACGCAGAGATTGGATGGGGAATGGACTCTGTCTATTCGCGCAGAACGGCAGCCGTTTGTCAAGCGCAGTTCGAGGTGCACGGGCCACAGGTCGGCGACTCCGTGGCCTCTGCCGCCCGGGCGTCCTCCGCGGTAATGCCTTTGTGCGCACGGACCGGCCAGGCCTGAGCCGCATGTCACTTAGAGTTTCTTCCTTGCCCACGACGAGGACATCTCTCACGTGTCAAGACTCGAAAGCGCCGACACTGAAATCTAAGGACTGACCCCTTCACAACGGTGGGCTGGGCCGGACGAGGCCGCGGCCGAGGTGAGGGCTTCTGTTAAGCGGTTTCGGGAGGCACACATGGCAAAATGACCTATCAGCTTGGTCCGATTCCTCGCCTGCTTTGCCCCGACCAAGTCTTCCCCTAAGTTACCCCACGATACCCAAGACTCTCAATATGTCCATCCAGTGCAGACCTCTCTGTCTGCCGTCCTCTGGCCGAGAGGGGATGGGCCACCAAAGGTGCAGGCCACACTGCTTGTAATCTGGTCCCATTGTGCGATAATCTTAGCCGTTGCATTGTGTGCCCGTGGCACTGCAGCTTCACCTCTCAGATTCTTGGGCGTTCACTGCCTGTTCACTTTCACTTTTCACACAGGAGGGATGCTATGAGTAAGATCTCGCTTTCGGCCATCGGGCGGGCCGCGAAGACGGCCACGATCGGGGCCATCAAAGGGACTGGAGAGACGGCCTCGGCTCTGGTAGGAGCAAGCCGGGACCTACTTCTCGTTACCGTCGAGGGTGTCACTCAGGTGACAACCACGGCCGAGAAGGGCGTCGTCGAAATCATCAAAGGTGCGGTCAGCGGGACCGCCGAGGTTGGCGAGGAGGTGTTAACCACCATCAAGTCCGCGGTCCGAGGCACTGTCAAAGGAGCCTCGGAGGCCGGTGCGGACGTCGGTAAAGTCGCGGTGGCCGCCACCCAGGCCGCGATTGAGGCCGCCGAAAACGTCGGTGAGGACGCGGGCAGTGCCATGAAGCACGCCGTTACCGGCGCAATCGAAGCGGCCGACGAAATCGGCACGGACACGGCCAAGGCCGTGCGGGACGTGCTGACAACTTCGATAAAGGGCGCAAAAGACGTCATCAAGCAACCGCTCAAGTAGTAAACCGCGCGTCGACGGATCAGGCGAAATCACGAAGCTGTCTTTTGATTTCCGCGAGCAACTTTTTGTTTCGTTTTCTTGATCGAGGAGATGTGACAATGACCTACTCTACAGCGAGAATTGCGCCTTTCCTGATGGCGCTGGTCGTGGCCTGCAACATGACGCCGGGCCAGTTTGCCAGGGCCGCAGAGCCGGCCAAGAAGAAGGTGATCCAAACTCCCACGCCGCCGGAAGGCTGGGTTATCATCCACGAGACCGTATGGATGCGTCTGGCGGACCAGCCCGGCGAACACATGAAGAAGGCTCAGGTGAGTTTTCTCAAGAAGGACTATAAAGCAGCCGCGAGCGAAATCCGGAAGGCCGCTGCTTACTTGTACGGCGCTGCGAGCTACGCGGCCCAGGACGCCAAGAAGGGGCTGATTGCGTCAGCCCACGAAATGGACAAGCTGGCAGTTGACGTGGAAAAGGGCGCCGTGAAATCCACGGGCGTGCTGAAAGCGACGTTTGCCAGAGCCGAGCACGCTCTGGCCAGGCACCACTACCTGAAGGCGTCCGAATCGATGGCCAAGAGGTCCTATCACAGTGCCGGCCATTTCCTCCATTCCGCCGTCAGCCACATGGAGGGCGCCGCAGGATGGGCCGGCCATGAACTCAAAGGGGGGACGGTTGCCGCTCTTAACGGTGGTCGTACCGTGGCCGGGAAGTTGATCCAGGGGAGCGGCTTCGTCGTCGATGAAGCGGGCAAGGCCGTCGGGCTGGTCGGCAGCGAGGTCGAGAAGCTCGGTAAAGTCATCGAACCCCGCAAGAAGTCGGCCCCCAAGAAGTGAACCGGAGCGAACAGCTAGCCATAACGCGCAGGATTCGTCGACGCAATAGCTCAAGCAGCCCAGGCGCTCACAGCGCTTGGGCTGTTTGTCGTTTCTGCTCCCCACTGCCAGCAAGAGTGGGTGTCGAAATCATCGCTGCCCCACTGCAGAAAACCCTGCAACAGTGTGCGAAGCGGCTACTTCTCCACGGGCAGATCCGGTTAAAAAGAAGCTGGCCCGCTTTTTCTCGTACCGCCGTGTGCAGGACGAATTGCAGGCGATCCTTGCCAAGCCAAATCTGGCGCCGCCGTGCTCTCCGGGCGTTGAAACGCAGTAGGAGCAGCTGTCTCGACTACGTCGCGAGACAAGCGACTATTGATCGATATTCCTTGACTTGTGCTACGTTAGGCTTACTCACCTTCCGATCTGCCCTGGACAAGCTCTTCCATCAGCTCCATCTGGATCTGCTGAATCTCCATCAGCCGCTGCCATTGATGCGTCAGCAGCAGGTCGATCTTGGCGTTGACGTGGCGGATTTCCAGCTCGGCCTTTAGATTGACCCGATAGTCGTGCTCGCCCCGCAAGCGGTCCTTGGCCTCCTGTCGATTCTGGCTCATCAGGATGACCGGGGCCTGGATGGCCGCCAGGCACGAGAGCACCAGGTTTAGAAGAATGAACGGATACGGGTCGAACGGCCGCTGCACGAGGATAAACGAATTGACCGCGATCCACAGCAAGAGGACTGCACCGAATATCATGATGAAAGTCCAACTGCCGCCGAAGGAGGCGACCTTGTCGGCAACGCGCCCTCCAAACGTCAGTTTGCGCTCGAACTCGGCGTTGACGTCCCTGGACAGAAGCTCCTGCTCGTGAAGGCTTCGCACCACGTCTGCTTCGAGGCTGGACAGTTCGCCGCGTTCCTCCTCGAGCGCGTCTTGAACGTACTGCGTCCGGAAGCGGTTCAGGTCGTTGTAGCAGATGAACGCTTCCGACGACCAGTCGGGAAACGCACTGCGGATGATCTCCGCGACTCCCGGGCGGACCAGCTCGGCGGGAAGCACTTCCGTCCGTTGCTTGGCTTGTTTGCAGACGTGGCATGTCACCGTTTGTCTTTGCGCATCGGCCATGGTTCGTGTTCCTTTGGCTGGAGTCGGCTCTCTACTGAGGAGGACGCGTGACGGTGCCCACGCACTCTGCCGCAAGAAGGACAGACATCCTCCAATTCTGACGCCACCGCCGGTTCGGTGAATGGACGGGTCCACCACTGCTCACCCGCCACCGATATACGGCAACGCCCCAGATTATAGGGAAGTCCCATACTTTTGCCAGGCCAGGGCCCGCTGTCTGCGCCAGCGAAACAAAGACACCCACTTGGGCACGTATAAGGACAATACGTATGATCTTAGGTGCGGTGTCGCCCCGGATTCGGATGCGAGGACCAGTATTCGGCCCGCAACCCGCATTTGCCATCGCACCTGCCTTCCAAACCGGGGGAACATTTTCGCCACGTGGTTCCAGCGTCCTGCTGAGAACAGGGAGACTGTAATATGAGACGAATCGCCGTCTTGACCAGTGGTGGCGACGTGCCTGGCATGAATGCCGCGATTCGCGCAGTCGCGAGGCGTGGAATTGATCGTGGCCTGGAGGTCTACGGCGTTCACCGCGGCTAAGGGGGGGTGATGGCCGGCGATTGGCGACCGCTGTCGGCACGGGATGTCGGCGGAATCATGCGACTGGGCGGAACCGTCTTGGGCAGCGCCCCCGGCTCGGCGAAGCGAGAATCAGTCCTGAGACGCATCCCGGGGTGGCTTGCCGCGGCGGAGGATTGCCAAAAGCGGCGGCGCCAGCCACACCAGGACGCACATCACGCCCAGCAGCATGGCGACGACGCGAAACTTCCCGTCGGGCATGAATCCGAAAAACGACGCCGGGGAGGCGCCCGGCTTGCTGAGGGTCTGGATGAATCGCTCCTCCAGCGGCCCGCCCAGGATGATGCCCAGCACCACCGGCCCCAGCGGGATCCGCCGGCGCTCCAGGACAAACCCCAGCACGCCCATGGCCAGCATGATGCCCACGTCGAACGTGTTGGCGTTGATCGCAAATGAGCCGATCACGCAGAACAGCAGGATCACCGGCAGAAGCACCCGCCGGGGAACGCGGACCACGTAACCGCCGATCTTGATCGCCAGAAGCCCGATCGGAATCAAGAAGAGGTTGGCCAGCAGGAACATCAGGTAGATGCTGTAGACCAGGTGGAACTGGGGGTTTTCCGGGTTGAAGAGTGCGGAACCCGGGGTGACGTTCTTCATCAACAGCACGCCGATCACGATGGCCGTGATGGAATCGCCGGGGATGCCGAAGACCAGGGCGGGGATCCACGCGCCGGCCAGGGCGGAGTTGTTCGCGGCGGTGGCGTCGCCGATGCCCTCCAGCGAGCCGCGGCCGTACTGCTCGGGCGTTTTCGAGGTGCGTTTCGAGGCCGCCAAGGAGACCCAGGCCCCAATATCGGCCCCGGCACCGGGAAGCATCCCCACCACCGAGCCGATCACCCCGGAGCGCAGCGCGTGCCACTTGCGCCGCCACAACAGCGGCAGGGCCGGGCCGAACACCGACGCGACGGGGGCGGCCAGAAACCGTCGAACGAGGCCGCCGCCCTTCTCCGCCGCGGGCAGGTCCGCTGTTCCTGGCCTCCCCGTCTCCTTGTCGATCACAAGCACGTTCCGCAGGATTTCGGAGACCCCGAACAGGCCGATCATCGCCGGGATGAAGTTGATGCCCTGATAGAGTTGCGGCTGATCGAAGGTAAACCGCGCCAGGGTGTGCGAATTGCTGAAGCCCACCGTCGAGAGCAGCAGGCCGAGGATCAGGGCCAGGGCCGCCTGGAGCGTGGTCCCCCGCGAAACCACCACGGCACAGCTCAATCCCAGGAGGTAGAGCCAAAAGTACTCCGGGGCGGCAAACTCCCTGGTCAGCAGGGCCAGGGAGGGCGCAAACAGCATCAAGACCACCGTGCCGAACAGCCCGCCCGCCACGCTGAAGGTGAGGCAGGTCCCCAGGGCCCGCTCAGACTGCCCGGCGCGGGTCAAGGCGTAGGCGTCGTCGGCGTAGGCCGCCGAGGAGGGAGTCCCGGGGATTCGCAGCAGCGTGTTGGGGATGTCGCCGGCGAAGATCGCACAGGCCTCCAGCGTGACCACGGCGGCCAGGGCCGGAATGGGGTCGAGATAGAAGGTCACGGGCACCAACAGGGCCACGGCCATGGTC
>CAZUAM010000388.1:0-1794 GCA_964618095.1 uncultured Planctomycetaceae bacterium
GCCCCCGGAAACTCGGCCAACTGGGGGCTCACTGCGCTCGACCCCAGCCACCCCTGGCTCAAATTTGGGAGTACTGAAGTTGGGATTTCAAGCTCCAAGACCCCCGCACCGGCGGCCGCCAAACGGCCTGCCGTCCACCACCCACCGCACCCTACCCACTGCCTTCTGCCCACCGCCTTCCGCCTTCCGCCTTCCGCCTTCTCCCTACCGAACCTCCTTCAACCATTCGCGCACCACCCAGCCGACCTTGGCCAGGCTCAGCGCCGAGCAACGCTTGGGGGTGTCGCCCTGCGTGTGCCAGGGTGGGTAGTCGAAGTCGATCAGGTCGCAAGTGGGGATCTGCGCTATGTCGTGCAGCGGCAGGTGGTCGTCGCGCACGTAGTACTTCTGCCGGAAGATGAACTCCCGCACGCCCAGTCGCCGCGCCGTTGCCCAGATCTCTTCCACCAGCGGCCGGGTGTCCTCCCAGGACATGCTGTAGCGTTCCTGGTAGATTTGCAGGTCGGCGTCGCCGATCATGTCCAGCAGCACGCCCCAGCGGTAGCGATAGGGTGGGCGGTTCTTCAGGTGCGCGCGGGCGAAGTACTCCGAGCCGACGAAGAAGCGATCCCGCTCACTGAAGATGAACTCCTCCGCGTCGAACAGCACGAAATCGACCCCGTACTTGCACGGCAGCCTGGGCATCTCGTGAGCCAGTTCCATCAGCACGGCCACGCCGCTGGTGCCGTCGTTGGCCCCCACGAACGTCCCCCGCGGATTGCGACGGTCGCGCATCGGATACGGCAGCGTGTCGTAGTGGGTGCACAGCAGGATCCGCTCCCTGCTCTTCGGATGCCATCGCACGATCAGGTTGGCCATCGGCACCAAGGAGCCGTCCACCGGGTGGGGACTGCGAAACCGCTGAAACTCCACCCGGCCCCCAAGCTTCTGGAAATGGGCCCCCAGCAGCTTCTGCTGGGCCTCCATGCCGGGCGATCCGCTCGGCCGCCGCCCGATCGCACACACCTGTTTCAGGTATTTGTAGGCCCGAGCCCCGTTGAAGTCGATCTCTTCCAGCCGCAGCCGGGAAGTAGCAGCCTCGGCGCTGCGGTTGCGCGCCCGATTGCCAAACAGCGCCAAGTAGCCCAAAAACACACAACCTCCCACCACGACCACCGCCAAAAACACCGTCTGGCCCGGGAACCCGCCAGCCGGTCTCCGATCGTTTCGCTTCATGGCCACGAATACTCCCTGCGCCGGCCGAGAGGCAATCCGGCACCGCCGCCGGTCACACACCGAGGACCCCGGCAAGCTATTCTACGTCCATCTCAAGGTAACATCCAGTTCAAGGACTTGTCCAAAAACAAGTCCCCATTCTTGAGTTCCCTGATAGCCCAGCCCGGGAGGGCTGGGTTCTTGGAGTATCAACTCGACCAACGCTGCCCTCCCGGGCGGGGCTATTCCCCCAAAGTGCGACGTTATTCTTCAACGATCCGACAAAAAGCTAGAAACGCGGCTCAAATCGCTACTGACGTGTGCCACGGCCGTGTCGGCCGTGCAGGTTTTCTGCTGCTACCGGGCACGGCCGACACGGCCGTGGCACACAAGTTCTAGCTCTCTGTCGGGTCGTTGTTGTTCTTTGACGGCCGCCCAGGGCCCTCCGGGAGCAACTCGAGTTCCGCCCAAATCAACGGGTGATCCGACGCCCCGTCGTCGCGGATCCCCGCGTCCAGGCAGCGGAAGCCGCGGGTGAAGATCCAGTCAATCCTCCGCGGGGTCTCCGGACCGAGGATCTCGCCCACCGGGTCGCACACG
>CAZUAM010000388.1:1804-7129 GCA_964618095.1 uncultured Planctomycetaceae bacterium
CCAGCAGTTGGCGGATCTGGGGGTCCTTGGCGTCGGAATTCATGTCACCCACCAGGATGGCGGGTTCGGCCAGGGCCAGGTACATGGCGATCACCGCCCGAAGCTGGGCCTGCCGATCGCGGTCGTCCCGCCGCGTGATGTGGCTCAACAGCACGTGGACCGTCCGGCCCCGGTGCCGAAGGCCGACCAGCACGGCGTTCTGCTGGCTGTGGTCATATTGGCGCGAAAGGGGAATCCGCTGCCAGAAGCCGACCGGCAGCGAGCTCAGCAGCCCGTTGCCCGACTCCCGGTGATACCATATCCGTGCCGCCGGCGCGAACAGCCACCCCATCTCCAGACGGCGACCGAGCTGCCCGGCCTGATCCTGCTTCTTCCACAGGGTGCGGCCGCGGACCTCGTTCAGAGCCACATAATCCAGCTCACCCGAAGCGATGCAATCGGCCACCCGCCCCAGGTCGCGGCGGCCGTCGCTCCCCTTGCCCGCGTGAATGTTGAACGTCCCGATGCGAATAGTGCTGCGGGGGGAGGGCGGCGAGCCGATCTTCCCTTCGATGGCCACCCCCTCGGCCGGCCCGGTAGGCGCATGCAGCGATGCGTGATAGATCAGACCGCCGAGGAGCAACACCGGCAGAATCGCTCTCAGGCACCCTTTCTTCTTCTTTTTCATGTTGTGGCAACCCCCAAAAGCCGCTATCCTGCCACCCGTTCCCGTGGTCCCCTGGGCGAGACGCAGTGATGATCGACGTCGAGGCAATCACCCGCCTGCACAAGACGACCGTCCGGCGGTGGCATCAGTATCACGACGACAATCCCTACGAAGGTTTCCTCCTGCTGGTTTGCCGGCAGCACCAGCAGAACTATCACCTCTGGCACCAGGAGGACGTGGCCAGAAGTCCCGACGTCGCTGATGCCGAACTTGCTCAGGTAAAGCGCAACATCGATAAGCTGAACCAGCAGCGGAACGACCTGATCGAGCAGTTGGATGATTACCTGATCAAGGAGTTGGAAACCGCTGGGGTCAAGCCTTGGCCGGAGGCCCAGCTAAACACGGAAACTCCCGGCAGTGTGATCGATCGGCTCTCCATCCTGGCGCTCCGCGTCTATCACATGGAGGAACAAGCCGGCCGTACCGACGCCGGCCGGCAACACCGTGCCAAGGCCCGGGCCAGGCTCAAAGTCCTCCACGAACAACACGCGGATCTCTGCCGGTCCCTCTGCGAGCTGCTCGAAGACGTGTTCTCCGGCCGCAACCGGCTAAAAGTCTACCGGCAGTTCAAAATGTACAATGACCCGACAATGAATCCCTATCTCTACCAGGCCGCGAATAAGCCCACCGCGTAGTGAGTTGGCAGTGGTCAGTGGTCAGTGGTCAGTGGGCAGTTCTTCAGTACTGCGTACCCAGTACTCAGTTTACGCTGTTCGAAGCCGTGCACCGCAACGGGAAAACTGAAAACTGACCACTGCCCACTGCCCACTGCCCACCACTAACTCATTCAGGCCGCGTGCCGGCCGTCCCGCTTGAGGATCCGGTCGCAGGCCCCGCAGACCAACTCCGCGTCAATCGCCTCCATCAACTTCGGCGGTGCGTTTCTCCGCGCTCGGGTAGGTCCCTCAAAAAACATCTCTTGCAGGGCGATGTGCCCCGGACCGTACGGCCCGTGCCGCTTGGCCGGCCAGGGACCGTAAAGCCCCACGCAGGGCGTGCCCACCGCCGCCGCCAAGTGCAGCGGTCCGGTGTCCGACCCGATAAACAACCGGCAGCGGCGCGCCAGGGCCGCCAGTTCCGCCAGTGTGGTCGCTGGTGCCACTTGGGCCTGCCCGCCCGATCCCGACACAATCCGCTCGGCCAGATCGTGCTCCGTCTGGCCGGCCCAAACCACCACGGTCGGCAGTCCCCACGCCCGGCCCAGGTGGCCGGCAACCGCGGCGTAGCGGTCGGGGGGCCATAGCTTCGATGGCCAGCCCGCCCCCGGATTGATGATCGCGAAACCGTCCTCCAGCCCCTTACGGCGGATCGCCTCCTCCGCAGCCGCGCGATCCATCGGGTGTTCGGGCACCTCGAAACGGACTGCCGGCGAGTGGATCCCCAGTGGAAGCAGCAATTGGAGCGTCCGATCGACGGCGTGCTCCGCGGTGGTGTCCACCAGTTCCGTGTTCAGCCACCGGCTCAGCTCCCGGCCCCAGGGGTCGCCAAACCCGATCCGACGCCCGGCGCCGGACAGCCAGGCAACGATCGCGGCCTTGGTCAGCCCTTGCGCGTCGATGGCCGTGTCGAACTCCATCGCCCGCAGCCGGCTCCGCAGCCGCCACACCCTACCCGGCGACTTCAGCCAACCCCTCGGCAACGCGATCAATTCGTCCAGCGCCTCGTGCCCGTGCAGCAACTCGGCCGCCCGCTCTTCCACGGCCCAGGCCAGAAACGCGGCGGGAAATCGCTCCCGCAACGCGCAGGCCAGCGGCATTCCATGAATCACGTCGCCGATCGCGCTAAGTCGCACGATCAGGATCCGAAGAGAACGCAATCGCTGTGCGTCTGGGTACGACATCACCCGCAGGAGTCCTCTCTGACGGCGATTTGGCCTCGAAGGGCGGCATTATAGTTCTGCCGCGGGAGATTCCCCAATAGACATTCCCGGCAATCCGGGCTGGCAAAATGCGCAGGCAGGGAAATTCGGGCGAGACCGGCACTGCTTCCCCAGCGTTCCTTCGTTGACAAGCCTTGGCGGTAAGTTTATGATCCGCCGCCCACCGCCGTACGATGGCCGTCCTGCACTGGCTCGTCGGCGGAGAAGTGGCCAAGAGGTGCTGTCGGCAGCAAGGAGGCCCCCCATGCTCAAGGCTACACGTTTTCACCGGTCCCCGGCGTTCTGGTTTTGGGTATTGGTGGGGACGCATGTGGCCGTCTGGACGTCGGTGCCCACGATCACCCAAGCCAACGCACCCTTGGATACGATCGAAATGCTGTATTGGGGCCACGAGTGGCAGTGGGGCTACTACAAGCACCCTCCCCTTCCGGCCTGGATCGCGGAATTCTCCTCCGGCCTCTTCGGCAACGCCGTCTGGCCGACCTATCTGGCTGCACAATTGTGTATCGCCGCATGCTTTTGGGCAGTATGGCGTATGGCCCGCGAGACGTTACCTTCCTACGTGGCGATTTGTTCCGCCGCCCTGCTGGAGGCCTGTGCCTATTACAACTACACGACGCCGGAACTGAACAACAACCTTCTCCGACGCGGTACGACGGCGCTCTCGGTGCTTTTCCTCTACTGGGCCATCACCCGCAAACGAGCTTTCTATTGGATCGCCGCCGGCGGGGCTCTTGGATTGGGTCTGTTGAGCAAGTACGACCACGCGGTCTTGGTCCTCTGCATGCTCGGCTTCTCGGTTTTCCATCGCGATGTCCGCCGGCTATGGAAAACGCCCGGACCTTACCTGCTGATCGCGACTGCCACGCTCGTCTTTCTGCCTCATTTCGCGTGGATGATTGAGCACGACTTCATTACGCTTTCCTACTTTGCAGGTCGCACCGCCGGCAGTGGAACCTGGCTCGATCACCTCAAAAACCCCCTCTCCTTTGCGGTGGCACAAGCAGGTGCGGTGGCCTTGATTCCGCTGTTTGCCATAATGATCCTCGGCTGGCGCTGGCGACTCCGCCGGGTCGACCGCCGCCAGCGTCTGCAGCGAGATTACCTGGTGGCGGTGGTGCTGGGGCCCTTTGCGCTTATCCTTTGCATGTCCGTCCTGACCGGCGCATATTTACGCAGTATGCTCGGCGCGCCACTCTGGATATTCCTACCGTTGTTGCTCTTGCTGGCTTTCGAGGTCGTGGGCCGCGAGAAGCACGCGCGTCGGGTCTGCGTGGTCTCCGCCACGTTCGGCTTGGCACTGGCATGTGCCCTGGGCCTGGTCAACACGTTCGCTGCGTCCGTGCGGGGACGACCCTTGCGGGTTGACTTTCCGGGCCGTGCACTGGCCCAACAAGTCGACCGCCGCTGGGGCGCACGGTTCGAGTGCCCCCTCCAAGTCGTCGGTGGCGACTGGTGGGAAGCCGGCAACGTCGCCTTCTACTGCCCCTCCGGTCGGGCCAGCGTCTATCCACAGCTCAAACCGGAGTGGTCGCCTTGGACGGGCGACGACGACTTGACTCGCCAGGGCGGAGTCATCCTCTGGAAGATCAGAGACGGGCACGAGGACTTTCCGCGAGTTTGGCGGACTCGATTCCGCCGTGCCATCGTCGAAAGTCCCATCGTGATCCCCTGCTCCAAGTCGGCGGAGGCCACCCCGCTGTGCGTGGGGCTGGCGATCGTCCCGCCGGCCGACGCCCCGCATCAGAAAGTGGCAACACGCCCGGCGCAACTCGACAAACGCTGACCGCAGCGGACAGACACGGGCGGCGGCATCTTCCTCTTCCTCTTCTTTGGGCCGCCGTTTCTCTCCCCTCGCAGCGCACATCGGCAAGCCTGCCCCCGGAAGGTGTACCCGACAAGTGGAAACACGGGTAGAATAGAGTGTCTGCGTTTCTGCTCACCGTACTGACCGGGGTTGGCAATGCCTGCCGGCGATCACAATTCGCAGCCCGGCCCGACGCGGCCGCTGCCGATGACCGCCGAAGAGGCCGCGGCACGCGGCTGGGACGGCGTCGACGTGGTCTTCGTCACCGGCGACGCCTATGTCGATCATCCCAGCTTCGCCGCGGCGCTGCTGGGACGGGTGCTGCAGGCGGAGGGCTACCGGGTGGCCGTCCTCAGCCAGCCCGACTGGCACTCGTGCGAACCCTGGCGAAGCTTCGGCTGCCCCCGGCTTTGCTTTGCCGTCAGTGCCGGCAATATGGACTCGATGATCAACCACTACACCGCCGCTCGCAAGGTCCGCAACGACGACGCCTACAGCCCCGGCGGACGAATCGGGCGGCGGCCCGATCGGGCCACTTTGGCCTACTGCCAGCGGGCACGCCAGGCATACAAGGGCGTGCCGGTGATCGCCGGCGGCGTCGAGGCCAGCCTCCGACGCCTGGCACATTACGACTATTGGAGCGACAAGGTACGCCGGGCGATCATCCTCGATGCCAAGGCCGACCTGATCGTCTACGGCATGGGCGAAACGCCCCTGCTGGAGATCGTCCGGCGGCTCGACGCCGGCTGCCCGGTCCGCAGCCTCCGCGATATTCGCGGCGTGGTCTACCGGCTCGGCGCCAGCGAGACTCTCGGAACCAGTGAGACTGTGGGAGGCGACTCCCTCGGCGACCGCGGTCCCGTGCAGGGTCGGGCGCCGACGGAGTCGCCTCCCCCAGCGCCCTGCGACACCAACACCCAGGCCAGCGACCAA
>CAZUAM010000389.1:0-7111 GCA_964618095.1 uncultured Planctomycetaceae bacterium
CGGCAGCAGGCGAAGGTTAGCGCCACGTTCGCCCTCACGAACCGTTCTGGGGAAACGATCATCATCAAACATACCGTGCCAAGCTGCGCCTGTACCGTCTCGAAGCTGTCGAAGAAGAAACTGCGGCCAGGCGAAGTTTGTCGGCTTGTTGGCAACCTTAAAGTCGGCGCGGCGCGAGGAAACGTGAGAACTTACATCACAGTCTTCTTTCGCCGCGCTGGTTTGCCTGATGACGAACAGGTGACTTTGGAGTTTCGCGGAGTTGTTAAACCGGATTATACCTGGCAACCTAGGCGCCTCGTGTTTCCCGTGGAAGGGGATTCCGTACACACGCTTGTGCTGACCCCGACTGAACACCTGCCGGATCTCGAGGTCACAGACGCGTATTGCACGCGGCAAGCGTTTGAAATTCGAAACATCGCGCGCGTGCAGGCGAGTGGCGCGTGGCGAATTGAGGTCCAGTTCAATCGGGATGCGTGGAGCGACCAGCAGACCGCTGCACGCGCCGTGATCCGTACCAATTCCACGCGGCAGCCCGACTGTCACGTGGAACTGCGCGTGGCGTCGCTGAAGTAGGCGAGATGAAGTAGTCTCGTCGAGTATGTATTTGCTCCTACTTGTTGCAGGAGGTTTGCCATGAACTACCTGGGGCGTGAGCGATTCGTTGCATGGACGGCATTACTGTCGATGGTTTTGGCGGTGCCGCTGATTGTCTTTGCCGCTGATTTTCCCATCTGCAATCACGACCAACCCGATGATGATCCACCGTTTTGCCTGGAGCCGTTTTCCACCTGTGAGGACCACTTTGACGCAAAAACGTGTACTGTAGTTCCAACCTGTATCGGTGAATACCCCGACGACCTTCCCAAGACGTGTGAACCCGGCGGCGGCCAGAACAAGCACTGCGACACCTGTCCAAACCCTGCCTTATGTTATAAGAAAGCCGATTGTCATTGGGACAATGGTCAGTGTGTTCAAGACGAATGGTGTCAGGTTACCTACGCGAAGGGCAAGTGTGATCTATTTTGCACCGAAGCGGGTTCGTGAGAGGTGCTGCTATGATGTGTCGGGAAAGCCTCCCCTATTGTCCCCACGCTTATTCGTACCGCTCGGCGCCAGGGCCTGATGACAGGATTGAGGGGTCGTGGCGTGGCTGAGCTGGACGCGGTCAAGTAGTGGTGTGGAGTGTATATTTGGTCCTACTGATTTACTCTTTTTGTGGAGATTTGCCATGAAATTCCGGCTAACTGGGCGACTCTTTGTATGGACGGCATTACTGTCGATGGTTTTGGCGGTGCCGCTGATTGTCTTTGCCGCTGATCTTCCCATCTGCAATCGCGAGAAACCCGATGATGACCCACCATACTGCTTGGAGCCGTTTTCCAACTGTGAGGACTACTTTGACCCAGACATTTGTACTGCGGTTGAAGTGTGTCTTGGTCAATACCCCTACAAGGTCGCAAGGAAGTGCGAATCTGGCGGAGGCAAGGAGAAACACTGCGCTAGCTGTGTGCAGAACCAGAAGTGTTACGACAAGCATTTCTGTGTTTGGGAGAATGGTAGATGTGTCGTAAGAAAAGTGTGTCAGTACTTCTGGGTTTCCGGGAAGTGCAACCGAGAGTGTCACGAACCACAGAGTTCGTGACAGGTGCCGCTCCCATTTGTCTGGCGAGCTTCGTGAGCCTCTGTTGCGGAGGAGCGGGAGTATGGTTCGGGATCCATAAACCTGGAGACCACTCCGGGGGAGTGCCCGTAATCTGGAGTGAGAGGCCTCTGGCAGGCGCCGGCCGGACGTGCGGCTCGTCGGCGTAATCTGATTGTGTGGCAGGAATGCCGTGTGGGTGAATTCGGCAGAGCCTTTCGGAAATCCCCGTGCTTTCCGATTCGGGGGCTACATTGCGGTCCCTGGTCTGAGAGGTGTGAAACATGTTGTCGATGGCGTTGATAAATGCGGTCTGTCCGCTATTGCTTTGGGCTAATCAAGCCGTACCAGAAGAGGCCTCCCCGAGCCCGCACGAAGTGGAATCGCGAGCCCTGGCGGAACGACGGAAGATCCTGCGGGGAGAAGTGGTATTTCGACTTGAAGAGACCGCGCGGGGACAACAGAAACCAACAACCACCTTTCACGTTTTCTTTGATGGCGACAGCATTCGCTGCGACGTCATGCAAACCTTGCTCAATCAGTGGCCCGGAGGTCGCGCGACACACAGCAAGGATCTTCACAAATACGTTTTTACGCCCAAAACCACTTTGTGGCATGCCAATACCGTCTCGCCAGATGGGAAGGGGGTGGCGGCGTACAAAATGGCGCGGAATAAGACGGGGCCAAACGGAAAACCCTTTGGAGGCAACTATTTGCCATATCGCCTTGACCCGCGACTCGTTGGCCTGGCGCCTTGCGCGCCGACTCTTGTGTACATCGTCGACATGGAGTATCTGCTGATGCGCCCGGACCGAGAAGACACCTCAATAGCTGCTGACGTGCTGGACGGCGTGGATACCTGGCGGATCGAGTATCGACGCAAGAATGGGGAACCCGTCAAGTTCTGGATTGCCCCCAGTAAGGGCTATAGCTTGCTGCGCGCGAGCGAGGTCGAGCCCTACGGGGACTCGAAGATTGAAGATTCGATTCAATGCGAGGTCGAACAGTTCGGCGCTCAGCAGATTTGGTATCCCAGTCGCGTGTACTATGAGCGCAAGCTCGACGGAGAGAAGGTCATGAGTTCAACGCTCACAACCACCCACGCGGAATTCAATCAGCCGATCGACGCTGCGTTGTTCACCATGGCAGGGATGGACATTCCAGCGGGCACGATGGTCGTGGAGCAACCCCGCAATCCGGACGGTGGAAGGGAATGGAACGGCAAAGAACTTGTCCTGATGGGCCGAAAAAGCCCCACCTACACAGGCCCCCCGTCGTCGCGCCCGTGGATGTGGTGGATCGTTTCGATCAACCTCTTGGTGGTCAGTGTACTGTTGATGATGTTCTGGGCTCGGAGCAGGTTGCGGCGCCGTGACGAGACGCGCGCGCGGTAGGGAAGGGTTTTCGGGGCCGCACGTGGTCGCAGTTGGCGGGAAATGGGCCCTCGACCCCGCACATCGGTGACTGTTCTGCTGGTGTGGCAAGTGGATCTTCGACATTCGAGCCCTGTCCGCTTCTCGATCCTGATCCTCCTATTACAGCACGCCGCTGTATTAGCCTGGGCTGCAATTCGCCACAGCGCTTGTTGGGACGAACTTGGACACCTCGTCGCGGCCATCAGCCATTGGCGGTTGGGCACGTTTGACTTGATGCGTGTCAACCCGCCGCTGGTCCGGATGGTGGCCACCCTGCCGGTGCTTTTCGCTACACCGAAGAGCGATTGGAGGCGTTACGGTGCCGGCGTGGGGGCCCGGTCGGAACGGTCGATCCGAGGCGATTTTATCGAGGCCAACGGTGAAAGCATCTTCTATCTCCACACGTTGGCCCGTTGGGCCTGCGTCCCGTTCAGCCTCTTGGGCGCGTACGTCTGCTTTCGATGGGCGCGACAACTGTACGGTCAACTGGCCGGCCTCCTGGCACTTACGCTCTGGTGTTTTTCTCCCAACATTATCGCGCACGCCCAATTGATCACGCGGGATGCGGGGGCCACCGCGATGGGTGCGGCGGCCGGCCGTTCAGTGGGCGGCTCGATGAGTCCCCGCCTATAGTGCTCCACCCGCGCAAGCAGATTTGTGACCGCCGCCGGTTTCAGGGCCCCGCCGTCGCGGAAACGTTGGAGCTGGCGCTGGAGGGCGTCCAGGTCGGTAAGTTCCTCGGCCAGGGGACTCCGCAGATCTCTGCTACACCAGTCGCAACGATCCTGGTTGCTGGGCGTCATCTTCCCGCAGAAGGCGCACCGCCGGCGGTCCTTGCGGAGCCGTGCCCGGCCGCCGAACAGCCTGGCAATCAGGGCAATCAGTCCGTACAGAGCCAGCCCGATCACGGTCAGGACGACGATCAGCAAGGTGAGCCCGATTATCAGCTCGTCCGGCATGACCGAACCTCCTGTAGGAGGCCCCGTAGGAGGCCTTCGCGGTGGCAAGATCCCACCATTTGGCGCGTCTGCGGCGGCGATCTCATTGTAATGCGAATTGCTGCTCGGCAGGCTACCATTCCGGTGGCGGCAATTCGCCCGACCCGGCGCGTGGGGCTTTCCTGCACAGGCCGTCGGAAATCCCCCTTACAGAAATATAGGGCTCGCCCGGCGACGCTATACAACACGCCGAAGAGAAGATATACGTGTATTTTGGACCCGGGCCGGGCACGTTCAGGAAGTGGGGTTCGTCGTCCCAAGTCATTTCTCAAATCTAGCTTGCGTTGTTCTGGCCGGCTGTTTTGGGGGGACCGTCCCAAATGTGGCATTTCGGTTCTAACTCCTACGAAAACGAGCCCCCTCTCCCTCTGGGAGAGGGTCGGGGTGAGGGTTTTCATCCTTGAGGGTGAACGAAGTTCATGTGGACTCAGATTGACAAATGCGGGGCTACCAGGGGCCGATGTACCATCACCGCTTAACGTGTTGTCGGCGGCGCAACGGTGTTCAGCGGCCGCTGCGGCGGCGGCCTGAGCGTTGCGCGACCCAAGAACTGCCAGCAAAGCAAGTTGCGCCGTGAGACGATCCCGTTTTGGGGCCTGCCGGTTGGCAGGACGCGGCGGTCGGTGCCGGCCGTTGTTTTCGCAGTATTCAGACCTGGCCGCTGCGTAATACTTATTTGCGAGGAGTAACACCGGCCGAATCGGGGCCAGATTACCCGGACGCGGCCCGGCCCGATTGCCTTGACAATCGCCGTGGCAAGCCGCTAGCATGGGACGCGGGAGGCAGTCGCATCTGCCTCCCCCCAAGACACTTTCCAAGGCATAAGCCGTTTTTGTCCCCTTAAGAAGATGGAGGAATCCAGGCATGGCAGATAAAGTAACACGTCGAGAATTCGTGCGCGACACGGCGGCTGCGGCGGCCGGCATCACGGGGGGGCTTTTGTCCAACCGGATCGTCTACGCGGGTAATCCTACCGAGGAGAAGACCGACGGCATCCTCAACTACAACGAGCAGATGGAATACCGCCGCGCCGGGAAAACCAATTGGATGGTTTCGGCGGTCTGCTTGGGCGGTCACTGGAAGCGGGTCAACGCGGTAGTGCCGGGCCTGTTTAAGGGGGGCAGTTGGCTCAGCGCCAAGCTGGACGATCCCAAGTTCGAGAAGAACCGCTACGACATAGTGACCCAATGTATTGAACGGGGGATCAACTACATCGATGCCTGCACCGTGCAGGAGGTGATCATGTACTCCAAGGCCCTCAAAGGCCGCCGCGACAAGATGTATCTAGGCTTCTCCTGGTATCAGGAAGAGATGCGGTCGGTGGGCGGCCAAGCACAGCGGGCCAAGAAGGCGGGCAAGCCGAAGCGGCCCGGCTGGGTCACCCAGAAGCTGATCGAGGCCCTGGATCACGGTTTCAAAAAGACGGGCCTGGATTACGTCGACGTCTGGCGGATCACCTGTCACGAGACGAGCAGCCGCCACCAGGATTTCGAGATGGAGGAGATGTGCGAGGCGCTTGCCTGGGCCAAGAAGACGGGCCGCGCCCGGTTCACCGGCATTTCATCTCACGACCGGCCCCACATCAAGAAGTGGATCGAACAGGCTCCCGACGTGTTTGACGTGGTGGTTACGCCCTACTCGGCCAAGACCAAGATGGCCGGCGTGGAGAAGGTCGAGCAGACGGAGGAAGGCCGCTCGGCCGGGCTGGTCAAAATGGCCGACGGCTCGTGGGAGAACAGCCTCTGGTACGCCATGAAGAAGTGCGACGTGGCCTGGTTCGGGATCAAGCCGTTCGCCAGCGGTTCGTTGTTTAAGGGCGACAGCTCGCCGGGGAATCCCCACGAGGAAGAGGACAACAAGATCGCGCGTTTGACGATTCGGGCGATCTTGACGAATCCCGTGATTACGGCCCCGATTCCCGGCATCATCACGCCCGCCCAGGTCGACAACGTGGCTCGGGCGGTGTTGCAGCGCCGGGCGCTGGACGTCAAGGAGCAGGCCGAGCTGGACGCCGCCACCGACCGGGCGTTTGCCAATCTGCCGTACCACTACCGTTGGCTCAAGGATTGGAACTACGTCTGACTGCCCGGGCGTTGGGGACGGCGGGTTGAGGTGTTCGCAGGAGAAGTTGCTGGTATAATCCGTCGCGGATGGAGGTGCGATGCGTTGCCTCCATCCGCGCTTTTCTTGACCCGTTCAAGATCGAAGTAGTCTGGGAGTGCAACGATGAAACGTGCTGCTGGGCCGGTGCTGTTGCTGGTTGCCGTGGTTGTTGTTTTCGGATACGCGGCGGATTTGCTGGAAGAGGACGTGCGCGTGGCCGCGGCTCCGCCGCTTTCGCTGGAAGGGTATCTCGACGAGAAGCTCCCCGAGGCCCCGAAAGAAGAGGATGCAGTCAAGGTGGACAACCAGTTCTGCTACGTTTGCCACGGCAACTACAAGGGCGAAGAGCTGGTGCTGGCGCACGCCAAGGAGGCGGTCGGATGTGTCGACTGTCACGGCGAGTCGTTTCCCCACCGCAACGACGAGGGCAACATCACGCCTCCGGACAAGATGTATGCTCCGGGCGACGTCGACGAGATGTGCGGCAGGTGCCACAAGAGGCACAACGTGCCCGCCATGGACGTGATCGCCGGATGGCAACGGCGTTGCCCCACCAAGACCGACCCCAAGACGATCGTCTGCACCGACTGCCACGGTGGGCACCGGCTGAAGTTACGGACCGTTTGGTGGGACAAGAAGACGGGCAAGCTGATCATCCGCAAGAAGGGCGAACGGATCAAAGTGGCTCCCGACCTGAAGAAGAAACCCGGCCAGCCGCCGGACGAGCCGCCGGCCCCGGAGACGAAAATGCGTTAACCACCCGGTGTGAAAGGGAGCTGGCTCTTTTTCGCCATGGGTGCAGGTGGTATTGGCGGGAGGTTATCCTGGGAAAAAGCTGTTTGTGCCCGCTTTGTATGAGCAACCGCGCCGCCTGGCCGCAGCGCCCAAACGAGGCGTTTTGCCGGACACGCTAATACTACAGCGCAGGGTTTTGCAACGTTTTTGTTTAGCCC
>CAZUAM010000390.1:0-7105 GCA_964618095.1 uncultured Planctomycetaceae bacterium
ACGTGACCTTCCAAGGTTTACCGAAATGGTCCACAAAAACCGTTTGGTGCTAGGACCCGAAATGAAGCCCCCAGAAGCTGCCACTGTCTGGGCTCCGGTATCCGGATCCACCTTGATGATGGCCCCACCGTCAGGAAATGAGGGATCGCCTACCAGGATATCGCCGCCTGCATCAATGGCTATCTCCCAGGGAGCATCCAGTAAACCACCTGAAGAGATCATCGTCTGGGCACCGGTGACGGGGTCCACCTTCACAATGCGCCCCCCGGGTGGCATACCGACAGGACCGTCAAAAGCCCCATTAAAGTCAGAGATAACCAAGTCCCCCGGCTCCGGAGTTACGGCATGGGCCGAAGGTGCAAAAGCAAGACCGAGGAGGAAAGCGAGCAGAACGACTCCTCGACTTCCAATGAGCACTTTGGACATCTTTCTCATACTCATAGCAACGCCCTTTCTGCCCGTCCTGGGCAATGGTGTAACGGTTCGCGTCTGCGGTATAATAAGAGGGCCATCTCCCCGGGCGCGCAGACCAGCCGCCCGGGGCAGGCCGGGCCGGTGAGTCGGTTGCTTGGTGACGATGGCTCACCGGCCGCTTTTGTGTAAGACTCCCTCTCGCATTTGTGAGAGGGTTGAGATGAGGGGAGAAAGTTCTGCGACTGGCCCCCTCACCTAGCCTCTCCCCCCGAGGGGGAGAGGAGTTTCATTTCCGCTCGGTTTCTCCTTTTCTGTTGGTGGGGTTTCGGTTACTGCGACAAATCTTACCCGGAGTTCCACATGACATCAGCCTCTGATCCAAGCGAAATCCTCGACGCCGGCGACCGCTCGCTTTACGCGGTGATCACACACGGGCCGGGCCCGCAGGGAAAGCTCCCGCTCACCGCCGAGATGCTCTTGGACCGGCCCAGCGGCGACGCCTTCGGCATGACCGAAGACGCCGGCATGGGCTGGCCCCCGCCGATGCTGGCCGGGCCGCAGTTCGTGATGCTTAGCACCTTGGGCGGACTGCGGGCCGACGACGGCTCGCCCCTGGCCCTGGGGTATCACACCGGACATTTCGAACTGGGGCCGGCCATGGCCGCGGCGGCCGACGAGTTCAAACGGGCCGGCGGCGTGCCCTACGCCGGCCATTGCACCGATCCGTGCGACGGCCGCACCCAGGGCACGCCGGGAATGTTCGACAGCCTGGCCTATCGCAACGACGCGGCGTCGGTCTTCCGCCGGCTCGCCCGCTCGATCCCCAACGCCCGCGGCCTGCTCGGCGTGGCCACCTGCGACAAGGGACTGCCGGCCATGATGATGGCCCTGGCCAGCTTCCGCGATCTCCCCGGCGTGCTGATGCCCGGCGGGGTCACCCTCGCGCCCACCGAAGGTGAAGACACGGGCAAGATCCAGTCGATCGGTGCCCGGTTCGCCCGGGGTGAGTTGAGCCTGGAGGAGGCCTCGGTGCTGGGCTGCCGGGTGTGTGCGTCGCCGGGCGGAGGGTGTCACTTCCTGGGCACGGCCGCCACCTCGCAGGTGGTCGGCGAGGCGCTGGGCATGGCCCTGCCCCATTCGGCGCTGGCCCCCTCCGGTCAGCCTATCTGGCTCGACCTCGCCCGCCGCAGCGCCAGGGCCCTGATGGCGCTGGAGGCCGGCGGGATCACGATGGGCGAGGTGCTCTCTGGGGCCTCGGTCCGCAACGCGATGGCCGTGTTTGCGGCCTTTGGCGGCTCGACCAACCTGCTAATCCGAAGTTCCAAGGGGGAATTCTGCTTAACTCTATGTCGTGCAATGACTTAACTGCGTTTCGTCCTGCAAAGCGTAGTCATGTAGGGCGACGTAACTCCTTATGGCGCAAGCAGTTGTGATCTTTCCTATTCTAACAGTGGTCAGAGCAAGGAATTTCAAATCGCAGTTAAGTCGTTTGTTCTCAATTACTTAGATGCGATTCTCTTCCGGAACTTCGGGCTAATTCACCTGCCGGCGGTGGCTCATGCCGCCGGGCTGGAGCGGCCGAGCGTTGACGACTGGACGCAGGTGAACCGCCGGGTGCCGCGGCTGGTCGACGTCTTGCCCAACGGGCCGGTGAACCACCCGACCATCCGGGTCTATCTGGCCGGCGGCGTGCCCGAGGTCATGCTCCGGCTGCGAGAGATAGACCTGCTCGAGCTGGACGCGATGACCGTGACCGGCCGAAAGCTGGGCCAGGTCTTGGACTGGTGGGAGACCTCGCCGCGCCGAGAGGCGCTCCGCAGCCGGCTGACCGGCTGCGACGGCGTCGATCCCGAGGAGGTGATCATGACGCCCCGGCGGGCCGAACAGCTCGGTCTGACCAGCACCGTCTGCTTCCCCCGGGGCAACCTGGCGCCCGAAGGGTCCGTGATCAAGAGCACGGCGATCGACTCCCGGGTGGTCGACCCCGACGGCGTCTACCGCAAGACGGGCCGGGCGCGGGTGTTCGTCCGCGAGACCGACGCCATCGCGGCCGTCAAGGGCCAAGCCGAGCGGCCCATCGAACCCGGCAACGTGCTGGTCTTGATGGGCCAGGGTCCGATCGGCGCGGGAATGCCGGAGATCTACCAGATCACCGCGGGGCTGAAACACCTCTCCTGGGGTCACGAGGTGGCCGTGGTGACCGACGCCCGCTTCTCCGGCGTCAGCACCGGGGCCTGCATCGGCCTGGTCGGCCCGGAGGCCCTGGCCGGCGGCCCGCTCGCAAAGGTCCGCCAGGGCGACCGCATTCGGATCGTGATCGACCGCATCAAGCTGGAGGGCAGCGTGGACCTGGTCGGCGACGCCGATCGCCAGTTCGGTCCCGAAGAGGGCACCCGTGTCCTGGCCCGCCGCCCCCCGCACCCCGACCTCTCGCCCGACCCCCGGCTTCCCGCCGAAACCCGCCTCTGGGCCGCGCTGCAGCGCGCAGGCGGCGGCACCTGGGGCGGGTGCGTGTACGATGTCGACCGCATTATCGCCAAGCTGGAGTCCGAAGGGGCAAAGAACGAAGAGAGTTCGGCGAGACACTGAATAGGATTTCGTGATTCCGGGAATTCCGCAATGTTTAGCCCCGGCGGCCACGCCGGGATTTGCCGCCGCCCAGCCGCCGTGGCTAAACGCCCCATTCCCGGAATCGTGCAACTCCACTTGCCAAAACGCTCCTACAGCGTCGCCATGTCCACGTTGTTGAAGTCCCGCCCGTAGTAACCCATGTACTGCACTTTGCGCTCCAGCGCGGCGATGACGGCATGGGTGAAATTCACCCCCTCGAAGCTCTGGGCGCTGCCCAGCCCGCCCGGGCTGAACACGTTGATCTCCATCAGCTTCTCGCCCACAATGTCCAGGCCGACCAGAAACATCCCGTCTTCGACCAGCTTGGGTCGGACGATTTCGGCGATCTGTAGGGCACCGCTATCGACGACGGCCTGGGCCTTCGTTCCGCCGGCGTGGATGTTGCTGCGAATATCGTCGCCCGAGCGGAGCCGGCGGAACGCCGCGTACTTTCCTTTATGGCGCAAGGGCACCCCGTTCATCATGAACAGGCGCGTGTCGCCTTCGGCCGCGGCCGTGAGGTATTCCTGGGCGACCACGTAGCCGTCCCGCGACACGGCGTCGACCATCTGATTGAGGTTGCCCAGATCGTCCCGCCGGATGCGAAACACCCCTTCGCCTCCCGAACCTTGCAGCGGCTTGATCACGATGTCTCCGCCGTGCTCCTTGGCGAACGATCTGATTTCACTCCGGTCCCGGGTGATCAACATCTTGGGGCGCACGTCCTCGGGAAACAACTGAAAGTACATCTTGTTCAACGCCTTGCCCAGTCCGTCCGGATCGTTCAGCACGATCACGCCTCGCCGCAGTGCCGCGCGACCGAACATGATTCCCGCGGTCTGCGCCCAAGACCGTCGCCTGGTATCCTCGGCCGGATCGTTCCGCAGCAAGAGCACGTCGAGATCGTCGACGGTGATCCGTTGGGAGCGGGCTCGCGGCCCCTGCAACTCGGTCAGGAAGCTGCTGTGCGACTTGTAGCTCGTCTTGGTTACCGTCCGCGCTCTCGCCCGGACGGCGTCGTCCGGGTCGAAGGCCAGATCCCCCGTGCCGATCAGCCATGCCTCATGGCCGCGATTGACCGAAGTCATGGCAAGCCGGGTGGTGGTGTAGCTTGCCTCTTCGGTCTGGACGTCGTTGACGACGAATCCGATCCTCATCTGCTGGGTCCTTCAATCAACCGCTCGACGGAGAGCCCGCTCCGGAGAAGCCGCAGTTTATCAGAAACCCGGGGGTTGTCCAGGTAGCGCGGCTTCAGAGGAGGTCGGCCCAGGATTTGCCGGAGTTGCAGCTCACGGACCAACGGAACGTGATCGGCGGCAATCTTGCCCACCAGCAACGGCTCCAGGTCCCCTCCCCGGCGCAAGAAGTCAAGAATCTCTACAAGTCCTCGAAGGTAGACAACGTCTTTCGTGAGCCCGCCACCGCGGTACGTCCGCATGCTCACAGTATAGGCAACGCGCTGTGGAAAACCATAGGTCTGGCTGAGCACGCGGAACGTATCCAGGAAGGATGCCCCTTCGACCAAGGATTGGGCAGCCAGCACCCGCGCCGCCAGCAGGCGCATCCGGGGGCGGTCGAGCCCTCCCACGAGGTATTCGGCAAGCACGGCAATCCCTTCCTGAAACGAGTCGTACCCGGCCAGCCCCGAATACAGTTGTCGGAAAGGTTGGGCGCGGCCATTGTAGTGCGTCACGAGATGCGTGCCGATTTCATGTTGCAGCAACGCCTCCACCCGCGCGGCGGGAACCCGCGTGTACCGGCCGATCAAGAGGTTACCCCCCGAGACGAGCAGCCCCCAATATAGGTCGTCACGGACTGTAGCCGTCGCCCGAAACTCCGGGTAGCCCCGCCGGTAGTGTTCGATTTCGGCCGTGGCGCGATCGGCAAACTCTCTGGCAGTGAGTTGTCTCCCCCCGGAAGACTCGCGGCTGCGAGCTGGAATCGTCGCCAGAAGCTCCTTGGCCAGACCCAGGAGTGTCAGCTCGATGCCGCCGTACACTTGCAGGCTTCCCAACAGGAACCGCGGCGTGCCCACGTCCGAAAGCATGGTGATCTTTCGGTCCAACTCGTCTTGTCTTTCCGCGAAGAGGTGGGCCAGGGTGGGATCCTCGATTCGTTCGATGGGAATTTCGAACAGCCGCCGTTTTAGCAAGGCCGGCTCGACCGCTAGTGGGCGGTACAGAAACACGGGGACACGCTGGAACGCGCTTCGCTTGAACTCGCGCCACGCCGCCTCGGCATTGACCGGAGTCGCCTGCAAGAGGAAATCAAACGCATCGCCGATCTCCGCCAGCCGCCGGTCCACCTCCCAAACCGCCTTGACCATGGCGCGGCGGCCCAAGGCATAGTAGTGCTGCGGGCGGACGTTCGTGTGCGCCAGCGCGAACGTGAAGAAGGCCTGCTTCAAGGCTCGGCTCAATCCTCGCCGGAGCATCCGCAACGTCGGGGGGAAGATCTCGCCGCCGGCCGAATCCCGATAGACGGGCCGCACCTGAAGACCCACAATGCGGCAGCCAATCTGCTTCATCTCGGCCGTCGAGACCAGCAGGAGCATTCCCGGCGGGCGGCCATAATCTCGGTCGCTGACCTCCACGTCGGCCGGTTGCCTGTGGATCTTCATCCGCCGGAGCACCTTCGCCAGTGTATCCACGGTAGCGCGGGGTAGATTGGGGCCCTTGGCGGCAATCTTGAATCCCGGCTTCGAATCGATCGGTCCGCTGCCCGCCGCGTCTCGGGTCACTGGCGGGGCCTGCTGCGCCGGCCCGTCGGTCAGGACCTCCTCGTTGCGGCCCGCGTCCGTCGGCCGGCTCTCGAGCTCCGACCAGATCTCCACGATGAGAAAAGCCCCAAAACGTCTTGCCAACGTCTGGGCGATCCGACGTACCAGCGCCGAGAGGTCTCTACGAAATCGGCTACCACCAGGAGCGATCAGAAAGGAGGGTTCGCCGGTGACCAGCCGCTCTGTCCCCGGGTCGTCACAATCGGGGGGATGCCGATAGACACACATAAACGGCAACTGCCGGTCGATGTGCAGTCGTCCCCCTTGCAGCAGCGTCCGACGCACGCGCTTGTTCTCCGCCAGGCGCGCGCAGACCTCTTCAATGAAGTGGTCGGAAATCGTCTCGCGTGCCGTTTGATGACGTCTTACCACCTTCGTAATGCCTCCAGAACATTCGCTGCGGCCGTCTGGAGTGCCGCCCTGATGGCCTCCACCTGTCTCTGGTCCGCCTCACCGGACCATTCGTCCATGAAGAATTTTTTCAGTTCGATGGCCACGCAGCAAGCCGATTCCGGAAAGGTTTCGTGAATCCAGTGCGAAAAGTATCCGCCGGTAAACTTGACGTTCTTTCGCACGTCCAGCCCACGTCCCAGAAAGTCGAAGCTTCTCAGCGCCTCCGTCAGCGCATCGACCACCGGAGCCCAGCGCCGCAGCTCCAGGTTGCCGGTCCCCAGGTTCACCTCAGGGTTTGCGTCTGCATCGGCCGGCGGGTGGTTCGGGCCCGCTCGACGGAAGTTGTAACTGTGAAGATCCAGCAGCACAACGCGGCCGAAGCGCCCGGCTAAATCCTCCAGCAACCGGCCGACTTCGCCATAGAAGGCGTCGTGGAGGACCCGCGAACGCTCGAGAAACTCAGCCGGCGGCGCTCGCTTCCAGACTTGCAGGCCCCAGGCGTCTTCGGGGCACAGATAGACCGCCTTCTCGCGAGGCCGATTCAGGTCCACTTCGAAACGCGACCGGAGGCCGACAATTCGCGTCGGGGCCACCCCGGTCCAGTACCCCGTATAGGGGTCCTCCTCCCGCAACCGGTCGCCCTCGCTGATTGCCAGCAGGTCCGCCAGTTCGGGGCGCACGTCGTGGCCGTTGTGGACCGCCGCGGCAGCCAGCGGGCCGTCGCCGCGTTCCACGTGCCAAGCGGGCGGATCCATCGCGGCGGACCCCTTGAGCTTCGCATTCTGATCAGTCATGGCTGCCCAGAAAAGTCGCGATGATTTTGACAGGACGCCGGCTCCGCAGCAAGTTCTCTTTTTTGGTTCATCCGACTGAAGGGTACCTGGGGTTGAAAAAAGGCGGACATGCTGG
>CAZUAM010000391.1:0-7049 GCA_964618095.1 uncultured Planctomycetaceae bacterium
CGATCAGGGGAGTAAACCGTTTAGCCGCCGGGGCTACGCGGCGGCCGCCCCCGGCGTGGCCGCCGGGGCTAAACGTTCGACAGCTCATATGAATCATGAAATCCTGTTTGGCTGGTTTGAATCAATCCGTGCTTACGCGCTGCGGCGTCGTGGATGCCTTTCCAAGGCTTCGACGACGCGTTCCATGGCCATCATGCGAGAGCCCTTCACCAGGACTACGTCGCCGGGGAGGATCACCTGGCCGAGGTAAGGCAGGGTTTCTTCGACCGTCTGGCAGGGGATCGCGCGGGCGCGCGGCATCCCGGCGGCCCGGGCCCCCGAGACCACGTGGCGGGCGAAACCGCCGCAGGCAATCAGCAACTCGGCACCGGCCAGGGTGACGGCCTGCTTGCCCAATTGCCAATGCAGCGAGGCCGACTCCTCGCCCAGTTCGCCCATGTCGCCGCAGACGACGATCCGGCGCCCCGGGGCGTCGAAGTCGCGGACCAGCTCCAGCGCCGCCCGCATCGCCGTAGGATTGGAGTTGTATGCGTCGTTGATCACCGTCGCCCCGCGGATCTCGAGCACCTGGCATCGCATGGGCACCGGACGAAAACCCGCCAGCACGCCGGCCATCTCTTCCAGGTCGAAACCCATCATCCGGCCCACGGCCACCGCCGCCAGTGCGGCGGTCAAGTGATGGCGTCCCCAGACCGGCACGCAAAACTTGCACTCGGCCCGGTCGCCAACACCGTCTCCGATGGCGACCTTGTGGGAGGCGTCTTTGACGGCGAGTCGGAACGTCAGTCGCCCTTGATTGCTGCTGACGCCGGTCGCCTTCAGCTCGCACTGATCGCTGGTACCCACCCAGGTGATCCCGGCCTGGCACTGCTTGGCCACGCTGCGGAGCCACGGGTCGTCGCCCAGGACGGCTCGGCCGTCGGGCGGCAGGGCCGCCAGTAGCTCGGCCTTGGCCTCGGCAATCCCCCGCCGGTTTCCGAACCCGCCGAGGTGGGCGTCGCCCACCTGCGTGATCACGCCCACCTTGGGGGCACACAACTCGGCCAGCGTGGCGATTTCGCCCCGGCGGCTGGCACCCAGCTCCAGCACCGCGTAATCGTGGTCGGGCTGGACACGGAACATGCTCAAGGGCAAGCCGACGTGGTTGTTGAAATTCTCCGGGCTGGCGGTCCCCGCCAGGCGTGTCTGGAGCACGGTGTGGATCATCTGCCGGGTAGTGGTCTTGCCGGCGCTTCCGGTCACCGCGATCACGGTTCCGGTAAAGCGTCGCCGCTTCCACTGGGCCCATTGTCGCAGTGCCCGGCGGGTATCCTCGACCCGCACGGCCCAGCGCCCCTCAGGCACCTCGATTGCCCTGCCCACAACCACCCCCGCAGCTCCCCGCCGAAACGCCTCTGCGGCGAAGTCGGCCCCGTCGTGATTGGGTCCCCGAAGCGCCCAGAAGACGTTGCCCGGTTCGACCTGGCGGCTGTCGATCGCGATCGGCCCCAACTCGACCGCCGCACCGTCGCGAGCGGCGTCGCCCGGTAACAACTGGCCGCCGATCGCGTCTCTCAGCTCGTCAATGGTGTTCATGGGGTAGGGATTGGGGATTAGGGATGGGGAATTGGGACGCAATTCTGATCGTGAACGCCCACGGGCTGCGTCCCGTGGGGTCTCTTCGCAACTGGTTAAGTTTCAAGGTTCATGCTCTTGGTCGGTCAATCGGCGTTGAACTCTATCGCGGGGCGAGCCCCGCCGCTGGGCGACTCCACCCAATCACAGTCCGCTTCAATTCACTACTTCCGCATACGGCTGCACCTGGTAGAGCCACTCCCTGACGACTTCCCGGTCGTCCAACGGGATGCGATCTTCTCCGATAATCTGGTAGTCCTCGTGTCCTTTCCCGGCAATCAACAGGCAGTCGCCCGGCCGGGCGGCACCCAATGTCCGGCGGATTGCCTCGGCCCGGTCGGGAATCACTTCCGCGCGGGTCGGATCCCGGAAGCCCTCGAGCACCTCGCGGATGATTGCCTGTGGGTCTTCGGTTCGTGGGTTGTCGGAGGTGACCACCGCCAAGTCGGCCCCCACCTCGACGGCCCGGCCCATCAACGGACGCTTCTTGCGGTCGCGGTCCCCCCCGGCCCCGAAGACGCAGATCAGCCGGCCGGCGGCCAGCCCGCGCAAGGTCCGCAGGCATCCGGCCAGGGCGTGGGGAGTATGGGCGTAGTCCACGAACGCGCCAAACGGCTGCCCACACTCGATTCGTTCCAGCCGGCCGGGCACCTGGCCGGCCGTTTCCAGGCCGCGGACGACCGTCGGCAGGTCGATCCCGTAGGTCAACCCCACGGCCGCCGCAACCAGGCAGTTGTAGACGTGGTGGGCGCCGATCATCTCGGTCCGCACCGGTATCGTCTCGCTGCCGGCGCAAAGCAGAAAGGTCTGCTCGCTGAGGTACTGTTCCAGCGGCCGGGCGGTGATTTCCGCGGGCGAACGGATGCCCACCGTCAACGCCGGACCGTCGATCCGGCCAAGGTAGCCGGCCGAGGTCGGGTCGTCGGCGTTGATCACCGCAAAGCCCTCGCCCGACAGGTGATCGAACAGCCTCGACTTCGCCAGCCGGTACTGCCGGAGGGTGCGATGATAGTCGAGGTGATCGCGGGTGACGTTTGTCACGCAGGCGGCATCCAATCGAATCCCGGCCACCCGAGCCTGATCCAGGGCGTGGCTGGAGACCTCGATCACCGCGTGCGAACAGCCGTTGCGGACCATCCGTGCCAGCCAGGCCGCCAGCTCGTCGGCGGGCGGCGTGGTCAGCGTGGCCTTCTCGATCCGCCTCCCGTCGAGATATCCCAACGTCCCCATCAAGCCCGCCCGGTAACCCGCGGTGGTCAAGATGCTGGCCAGCAGGCAACTGGTGGTCGTCTTGCCGTTGGTGCCGGTGATGCCGACGAGCTTCAGATCATGGCTGGGGTCTCCGGCCAGGGCCTGGCAGATGCGTCCGTAGGCGTCGCGGGCGTCGGGGACGATGCAGACCGGCAGGGCCAGATCGGGCACCGGCGGCTCGGCCAGGATAGCCGCGCAACCCCGCGCGACGGCCTGGGCGATGAAATCACGACCGTCGTGACGGCTTCCGGCCAGGGCCGCAAACAGATGCCCCGGCTCGACACGCCGGCAGTCGCACGAGCAGCCGCTCAGGCCGATGTCGTCGGCCCCGCGAAACTCGGCCCCCGGCAACAACCCGCGCAGACTCAGCGGATGTCCCAGACCGGGACACGCTTGCATGACACTAGGCCTCCATGCCTGAAGACGCCCAACGGTTTCGAGGTGATCGGCGATGTGCGGCGCGGCAGGAGTTCTGCCAGAATCCATTCTCATCGACACCGCCGTTGACGTGCCGGCCAACCCGAATGAGCCGGCCTGCCCCCCACGTACCCCTGCCATCCAAATGGCGGCCGGATTGTCCGAATTCTCGCTCCCCTGTCAAGGCGGAATTCCGGACACCCGGTGCCCGGCCCCGGTAGGCTCACCTACGGCCACCACGACCCGCCACGACCCCGGCCGACCGATCGCACTGGACAAACGCTCGCCAATCGGGCAACATAGCCGGGACAATGTGCACAAGGCGGCGACAATCGCTTGTTGCCTCCGGCGAGAAAACGTTTCAGTGTGTCACGATCTGAAGAGGACCCCAAGTCCCCTTGTTCGGCCCGACTCGAGCTCGGCTGCCATGCCCTACGGAGACTTCGATACTGAGAGCCTGGCCGTCTACCTGCACCTGACCCCGCAGCAGGTGTCCAGGCTGGCCGATCGCGGCAAACTGCCCGGGAGGAAAGTCTCCGGCCGGTGGCGGTTCGCCCGGGCCGAGATCCACCACTGGCTGGAAGGGCGGATTGGACTGTCGGACGAAGACGAACTGGTCGATGTTGAGGACGTGCTGCAACGTTCGGCCGGCAGCGAGCAGCCGCGGGAAATCCGCATCGCCGAGATGCTGCCGCTGGAGGCCATCGCCATCCCCCTAGCGGCGCGAACCCGAAATTCGGTGATTACCCGCATGGTCCAACTGGCCGCCAACACCGGCTGGCTATGGGACCCGCCCAAGATGGTCGAGGCCGTTCGGGCGCGAGAAGACATGCACCCGACGGCACTGGAAAACGGCGTGGCCCTGCTGCACCCTCGCCGGCCGATGTCGCGGATCCTCAGCCAGCCGTTCTTGGCCCTGGGGCGGACCGGCACCGGCATCCCCTTCGGCGGCGCCGCGCCGACGACCGACGTCTTCTTCCTGGTCTGCTCGGTGGAAGACCGCGGTCACTTGCGGGTGCTGGCACGGCTCAGCCGGGTGCTGGGCTCGCCGGGATTCCTCGACGCGCTCCGCGAGGTGCCCGACGGCGAGGCCGCTGGCCAATTGATTGTCGAGGCCGAAAACAAGTTGTAGGCCAAATCGCAGGGTGGGACGAGATCCCACCACTGTTCTCAGCCCGGTGCTCTGAATCCAAGAGAAGCCCATCTGAACCGAACGGAACCAGGTGGGGCGCCGTCCCAGTCTATGGTGTTGGAAGAGCCGCCCGTGTCCGAAATCTGTATCCTGCTGGTGGGCGATAGCGATCGGTCCGAGTTTCGCGAGGCCCGTTCTGCGCTCAGTAAGTGGGGGCGAGTAACAAGTGTCCCGGAGGTCGAATCGGCCGCGGCTGCTTTGAGCCAGCGGCAAGTCGCCGCCGACGTGATCGTCGTGGCCCAGGCCTTTCCCGGCCAGTTTTCGCACCGGGCGATCGACCGCCTGCGCCGGCTGGCCCCCTTGGCCCGCGTGCTGGGGCTGTTGGGTAGTTGGTGCGAAGGGGAGACGCGGACCGGCAACCCCTGGCCGGGGGCGATCCGCATCTATTGGCACCAGTGGCCGCCACGCTGCGACCGGGAGTTGGGCCGCATCCGCCGGGGAGAGTCTTCCGCCTGGGGGCTGCCGGTCACCGCGACCGAAGAAGAACACCTGTTGCTTGCGGCCGACTCCCCCGTGCCGAAGCAGCAGGGCCTGATCGCGATTTGCACGCGGCGGTTGGAGATGCAGGACTGGCTCTGGGCGGCGTTGCGCCGCCGCGGCTGTTCGACGGTCTGGCTTTGGCCGCCCGTTCGTTCGGAGGGGCACATTCCGCGCCCCCCCGATGGCGCCGCCGCGGCGATCTTCGACGGCTCCGACTGCCGCGGCCGGCAACTCCGCCAACTGGAGGACCTGGTCGCCGCGCTTCGCCCCGCACCCGTCATCGCCCTGCTGGATTTCCCCCGCATCGAAGACTGCAACCGCGCCCTGGCCGCCGGTGCCGCCGCGGTGGTCTCCAAGCCGCTGCACCTGGACGATCTGTTCTGGCAGTTGGATCGCCTGCTGTAGAGCTCGAATTGGCGGTATCGCGTTCGGCGGGGCCGCATGCGGCCTGCTTTGGCATCCGTTGGCGTTTGGCATCGGAAACGGGCCGCAAGCGGCCCCGCTAAGGAGCGGCCGAAGAATAAGTTGTGGGAGGCGACTCTGTCGGCGACTGCGCATTGCCGCACGTTTGTCGCCGACAGAGTCGCCTCCCACAAGAAAACGGGAAGTTATTTATCGTTCGCCGCTAAACAGTTGTCATGGACGTTGACGGACACTCACACATCGACGGGAAACTCTTCCACCTCCGCGCGGAGTATCTCCCGCTTCCAGCCCTCTTCGTGGACCGGCCAGCCCTGGATCGCGCGCAGCCCCTCGTACGTTCGGCCCGGCCGGTCGTGGTCGTGGACCGATTGCCAGCAATTCATCTCGGCCGATGAAGGGGGCGGAACCCGGCCGGGGAGATTGCTGCGGCGGAGGTGGAGCTGACCATGGTCGAAGATGCTGACGATCACCGGCGGGCGACATTCCAGCATCCGCCGGGCGATCAGCTCGTGGCTGGCGGTGGCGTAGCGGGCCTTCAAGGCCAACAGATCCCAGCCGCAGTTCGATCCGTCGGCCGCAAACCACGCTCCCGGCAAGAGCAGCCGGCCGGCCAGGTGGCCGGCCACCACTTCCCGGGCATTGGGGACCGTCTCCCGAGGATCCACGCCCAAGAAGGCAAACATCCGATGCGCCGCGTGCTCGCCGATCTCGTGGGCCACGGCCCATTGTTGCCGTTCCCGGCGGGGATCGGGACGCAGCAGGATCGTCGCCCTGGGCCGCCCCGCACCACGGCCGCGAAGCCGAACATAGCGGGCTCGGCCCTGCTGCCGATCGTCCAAGGCCACGGTAATTCCCAGCGCCCGGGCAACCTCAAACGCATCCACCGGCGGACCCGCAACGCCCGCTTCGACCAGGATCTCCATGGCCACGGCGTCCAGGCCGGCAGCCAGCTCTTCTCGGGCGAATTCGGGCAGCATGATCTCATCCGCGTCGCGGCGGCGGGTCCGATGGTCCAGCCGCCGGAATCGATCGGCAAATCGGGGATCTGTACATGCGTATACCATAGCACGGGCCGGCCGACATGGCAACCACCCAAATCGTGCCATTTACGATCCAGGCCGAAATGGTGTACGATCGGATGAGAGACCCTTCCCCGGACACCCCCTCAGGGGGGAGGGCCGCGTGCAATCCAGGCCCCCGATCCTCCAGCCGCACCCATCGCCCGTGACCCACCGGCAACCCAAAGGCACCTATGCCCTGGTCAGCCTCGGCTGTCCCAAGAACCTGGTCGACAGCGAGCGGATGGCCGGGCTGTTGCGGCTGGAGGGCTATCAGTTGGTTCCGCAGCCGGAGGGTGCCGATTTCGTGGTGGTCAACACCTGCGGCTTCATCGGCGACGCCCGCCAGGAGTCGCGCCAGGTGATCCGCGAGATGCTCCAGCTCAAGCAGCAGGGGCGGTTGCGGGGGGTGATCGTGGCCGGATGCCTGGCCGAACGTGACCGGCAGGCCATGCTTCGAGTCTATCCGCAGATCGACCAGTTGGTCGGCGTCTTCGCCCGGGAAGAGATCACCACGGCGGCCGAGCGATTGATCGGGGGCCTGGACGAGCAGCGGACCGTGTTCCGGCCGGCTCCGAGCCGTCCGCTGTCCGACCGCAACCGTCTGCGGCTCA
>CAZUAM010000392.1:0-7048 GCA_964618095.1 uncultured Planctomycetaceae bacterium
ACGCAGGGCATTGGCCTTGCTCATGTGGCAGTTTGCCAGAGGGTGGGCCAGTTCTCGCCGCCCTTCTTGGTTTACCAGCCGCTCATAGATGTCGATCGCCCGATCGTAGAGTCCCGCAGCACCCCGGTTGTCGCCCAGACCGCCGACGGCGACGGCCTTGTTCATGTAGTCCATCGCAAGAGCATCGGCCAATTCCCGCCGCGCTTCCTGGTTCACCAGTCGCTCGTGGATCGCGATTGCGCGGTCGTGCAGCCCCAGCGCGCCCCGACTGTCGCCCAGTGCACGGACAGCGGCGGCCTTGTTCATGTAGCAGTTTGCCAGAGGGTGGGCCAGTTCGCGCCGCCCTTCCTGGTTTACCAGCCGCTCGTAGATGGCGATTGCCCGGTCGTACAGCGAAACCCCACGCCGCTTGTCGCCGAGTAGACTCACGGCGCTGGCCTCGTTCATGTAGCACATTGCCATATCACCGGCCAATTCCTGCTTCCCTTCCTGGTTCACCAGTCGCTCGTAGATAGCGATTGCCCGATCGTACAGCCCCACCGCACCCGGCGTATCGCGGAGTAGACTCACAGCGTTGGCCTTGTCCATGTAGCACATTGCCAGATCACCGGCCAGTTCCCGCCGCCCTTCCTGGTTAACCAGCCGCTCGTAGATGGCGATTGCCCGATCGTAGAGCCCCACCGCGCCCCGGTTGTCGCCCATTGCACGCACAGCGGCGGCCTTGTTTGTGTAGCATTTTGCTAGATCACCGGTGAGTTCCCACCTCCCTTCCCGGTTCACCAGGCGCTCGCGGATCACGATTGCCCGGTCGTACATCGCAAGCGCCCCAGGCATGTCCCCAGCATCAAGGTGGATAAAGGCCTTTTGCATGCAGAGCTCAGCTAACTCATCCTCCAGATCCCTTCGGCCCGAGGCGACCAGATCCTCGAAGATGCGGCGGGCCTCGTCGTAGGCAGCGATATCTGCAATCGCCTGGGCCTGGCGGGATCCGGTCCGCGGCGCCAACAGCGAAGCCGCTGCCGCCGGATCGCGTCCCTCGGCTCGAAACGCCCGCTCAAGCCACAGTCTTGGCTCAGTCCATTGGTAGCCGGTCGACACACGCCGGTCGTGCTCGATGGCGGCTGCGCGGGCTTGGACGGCAGGGGGTTCCCCTCGGGAATACTCCCGCTTACATTCCGCGGCATACACACGCTTTATGGCATCACTCACCATGCCCATGCTCGCCCAACGCTCGTTCGGCTCTTGGCGAAAGCACTTTTTCAGGACCTCCGCTAAACCATGGGGCATGGCCGGCAGTTGGGGCTCTTGCGGCCCGGATTCCAGGTAGCTTTCCAGCACCTCCGCCGCTGCTTGCCCCGCCATCCAGGTCACTTCCCCCGTAAACATCTCCAGCACAGAGACTCCCCATGACCAAATGTCCGTTTTCGGGGAAAGCTTCTGTCCTTCGGCCTGCTCGGGTGAACAGTAGGCCGGCGTACGACCGCCGAAACTGACCAGGATGCCCGGCGGACGACCGCCAGGAATGCTTTGGCCGGTTAGCGCCCGAGCCCGGGTGAGGCCGAAATCGGTCACCTTGACCTGACCGTCGGCAGTCAAGAGCACGTTGCCGGGTTTGACATCTTGGTGTACCAGGCCGAGTTCGTGCAGGGCATCCAGGCCCCAGGCAAACTGGATGGCCACATCGAGGATTCGCTCCAACGCCTTCCGCTGATCACCCTCATAGAGCTGACGGCTGGCAATCCAATCGGCCAGCGACCCGCCTCCGACGAATTCGGCAAAGATAGAAACCTCATCACCGAGAGTTCGGAAGAACCGACATGCGACCAAGTGGGGATGCCCGGGCAAGTCAATCCAGGCCCGCAATTCCGCCAAGAAGTTGCGTCGGTGGTCCGGGTCAGCGAACTTCGCCAGCTTGACGGCGAACTGCTGTCCGGTCGTGACACTCTTCACCAGGAGCACCTTCCCCATTCCCCCCTCGCCGATTTTCCGTTCGACGCGGTAATCGCCGAGCATGACTTGGCCAGGCAACCATCCGGAGAGGCGGGAAGGCTGATCCGGCGTCTGAGTGTCAACTGCTGCAAGTGACGCGGATCGTGCATGACAAACAGGATCCGAAAATGGTGTTGGGGAAGACAGTTGAGAAGTAGAGACACTCGCCAAGATGAATGTTGTATTGCACTTTGCGCACCGAGCCTTCTTGCCGAGAAATCCCTGATCGACGCTGTATGTGGCCGAACAGTTCGGGCATTTGACTTTGACCTTGCCCATCACGTCCGCTCCTCAACCTGACGCGGCGCTGTCTCTTCTCAGCGATCAGCCCGAGGAATCTCCCCAAGAATTGCCCGGAGGTCCTCGGCGGTAAGCCGCTCCTTCTCGACAAGCGCCCCCGTCACGGCGTCCAGGTGTTTGCGGTTCTCCTCCAGCAGTTGCAGCGTGCGATCCATTTCGTTCTTGAGGATCTTGCCTGCCGCTTCGTTGACTTTCAAATAGACCGGACTGCTCAGTGCGCCTTCGTACTTTAGCAGCTCCGGAGTAACCAGTAAACCAAACTCTTCATCCATCCCGTAACGGCAGACCATCTGCCGGGCGACGTTGGTGGCCTGCTCCAGGTCGTTCGACGCCCCGGTGGAAAGTCCGGATTCGGCGCCATAGACAAGCATCTCCGCCGCCCGGCCGCCGAGACTGACGCGGATGCCGGCCAGCAACTCGTCGCGGGTCTGGCTCGACCGGCGCTCGATTTCGTCCGCACACGGGGCCATGTACCCGCCATGGCCGCCGCGGGCAACGACGGTCACATAAACCGGCCACCAGCCGGCGAGCCGGTACATGATCGTGTGCCCGGCCTCGTGGCAGGCGGTCCGTTTGATTGCCTCTGGGTCTCTCGCCCGGGCTTCACCGAAGCGGACAGTCTCGAAGGCCTCTTCCAGCAGCTTGCCGGTCAGTTCGCCGTCCGACTTGGCCGCACTGCGTGCCGCCGTCTCGATGATCGACTCCAGGTCGGCGATGCTCATGCCCGACGAACGCTCGGCGATGAGCCCGATAGTCTCCTCAGAGACAGCGCACGATTTGCGGTCCGCCAGCCGCAGGGCGAGGTACTTCTGCCGGGCAGGCCGCTCAGGGAGATCGACCAGGATAGTGCGGGAAAAGCGTCTGGCCAGCGCCGGGTCCAACGTACGGGGTGATTGCTCCGGCGATTGCCGATCGGGGCTCTCGACGTTGAAGTTGGTTGCTGCCAGCACGAATACAGGTCGGTCCGCCGAAGGGCTGGTGAATCCGTCCATTTCCGTCAGCAGTGCATTGAGGGTGTTTTCGGTGGCTTGCGCCCCGCCGGCTCCTCCTGCGCGAGCTCGGCCGATCGCATCGAGTTCGTCGATGAAGATGATGGCCGGGGCATAGCGGCGTGCCCGCTCGAAGAGATCGCGCACGTTCTGCGGCCCGCTGCCTTGCCAAATGGTTACAAAACTGCTTGCCGAGGCGGAGATGAAGGCCACCTGGGATTCTCCGGCCATGGCGCGGGCCAGCATGGTCTTGCCCGTTCCCGGCGGACCGTGAAGCAGGACGCCCTTGGGTGGCTTGAGCCCCAGCGCGGCGAAGCGTCGCGGATTCTTCAGGTAATCGATGAAGAACCGCAGCTCTTCCTTGGCGGCGTCGGCTCCGATCACGTCGTCGAACCTGGTTCGGGGGCGTTCCACGTCCTCGAGCACTTCGCCGGCATCAGCGGCGGCAATCGCCCGGGCTAAACGGAGATTCCGCAAACGAACGGTAATCTCGCAGTCAATCCGATCCACGCGGGGGGCGGTGTCGAACGCCAGGAGTTTCCGCTCCTGCGCCATCCGATCGGCCATTTTTTCGCGATGCAATCGTTCGCACGTGCTGAGTAGTTGGTCTGCAAATCGGTTCCGATGCACTTCCCAGCCCTCGGCCTGGTCGTCGACAAAGCCGTTGGCGATGAGTCCTCGTGCGCCGCCGGCCCGCACACACGCCATAAAGAGTTCCTCGTCCACCGAACCCCCGCCGCCGTCTTCGCCGTCCGCCTCAGCCAGCGACAGCAGGTAGACGGCCGCGGAAGGCAGCCGGTGGTGGATCTTTCGCAGCAGTTCCTGGCCCCGGTCGAGACCCCGGGCGGCTGCCGGGGCGTGGTCGAACTGCTGGATGGTCATTGAGGCGGCATCGGCCGGCCTGCCAATCCAGATGTCCAACAGCACCAGGTCCACGTCTTCTTCCGCCAGCAGCTCCAGGGCCTCTTCGGCCGAATCGGCGGTGAGCCAGTTCACCTCCGGAATCCGGCCCTGGAACAGCCTCGTCAAATCGCCGTTGGCAATCACTAATACTCGTGGTCGTTCCTGTTGTTCAAACAGTGATCGCACTTGCCGATCCATCTGCTGTAGCGGTTCATCCAGGGCAAAATGAATCCGGTCCACCTGTTCGAGAACGTCTTCTAGTCGGTCGGTTTCAAATAGCTGGCAGAACTTGAACAGCTCCGTCTTGACGAAGATCTCCGCCTGAGACCGCAGCGTTCGGGCGTCGGCCCGGCAGCCTTCCCGCAGCACCAGACACATGGGCAATAGTGCGTCAAAGGTAACCTGCTTGTAATACTGCCTTTCGAGCAGGCCGCCCACGCGGCTCAACTCCGCCTGAACCACCCGTTCCAGCTCGCTGACACGCAGATGATTGAACAACACCGGATATCCGGTGGCCATCCGCGAGCAGATCGCCGCCGGGAAGACGGGCTGGCGCGTGCGGGGGTCCTGCTCGTTTTCCAGGGCGTCCAGGATCGTCCGGCGGTGGAAGGCCGCATTGGCCGCGTGGATACCGCTGACGTTCGGCCGGTCGTAGAGCTTCCGCCCGGCGTTGGTGGTGAAGATCAGGATCGTGTCGCGAAAGCCGACGTTCCGCTCGTGATACTTGTCCTCCAGCGTTCCGGCGTCGAGGAGCTGTAGAAACAGTTGAATCGTGTTCAGATGGGCCTTTTCGATCTCGTCGAACAGCAGAATCGCGTTGGGATTCTTCTCGACAAACTCCGTCAGCGCCCCGGGGTGAGCACCCCGATACATCTTGGCCATCCCGATCAGGGCGTCGTTCTGTTCATGGCCGGAGAAGGCAGTCATGTCGAACCGCCGAAACGGCCGGTCGAGCAGCGAAGCCCCCAACTCGGCCAGATAGGTCTTGCCGACGCCGGGCGGGCCGGCGAATACAAAAACCACCCGGGGAGCCTTGCGCCGGGTGTCCGCCGCGGCAACCACCTCCGCGTTGAACAGCCCTTCCACGAAGGTGTGTATCGCATGATCCTGGCCGAAAACCCTCTTGAGCAGCTCATCCCGCAGAGTCCGGAGCCGTTCGGTCAGTTCATCCAGCCAAGGCGTTTGAGCGTCTCTTTCATCCCAGGAAGCCAACAGCGCCGCCGCATCCTCCCGCCTCTTGGGCACTGCCTTCAAAACGCTGCAAGCCTCCCGCGATACGGCCAGCGCGCAGGCCAGGTGTCGCAGGCCGATCAGACCGGGATGGGTGCGATCGGGAACCTCCCGGGCAAGTTCCTTGGCGCAGGTCAACGTGGCTCTGGTCGGCCCGGCCAAGGGGAGCCTGCCGGGACAGGACACCGGCTCAGGCATTTCGGGACAAGCCTTCTCAAGCTCATCCGGCGCCATCCCCAGACATTCGGCCAGCAACACCCGGGCTTCCGAATGCCTTCCTGTCGCAGCCAAAATCGCAGACAAACCCAACTCCGGGGAGCCGCTGGAAAAGGCGAGGTCCTTGGCCAAGTCGATCACCGCCTGGGCCTTGTCGGTGAACATGTCCGGTTCTCCTGACCTTACAATTCCCGTGGAATTTCGCTGTCAGATCTCTCGTGAAGCCATATCACCTGCGCGAGCCGCTTCCAGACGGCAGATTTCTTTACGGCCTGGGCGTAGGCTTCCGGCGACACCCGACAGATGCATCGAACCTGCCCCTCTGTTAGCGTCGCCCGAAGCAGGCCGGCCCATTGGCGGCCGGCTTGGTCGCCGCCGGGAGCTTCCAGGGCCGGCACCCAGAGGATCACCTGCGGTGCCCTGGCTGCCTCAGCGAGGATGCTTCCGAGCCGATCAAGTGCCTCTGCATCGCCTGTTCCAGACGGTTTCAGGCCCGTCACGTCCAAGATGCGATTACCCTTCAGCCCGGTTGGGACGTCCGGTCCCGCGATTGTCCGTGCAGCGGCCATCACCACCAGCCGGGTATCTCCGTCATTGTCGCTGACCAACAGCGCGCCGCAACGATTCCCTTGACTGAGCGCCTGGATCAGCACCTTAGACTCCGCCCGTCGGCCGGAGACCTCGGGCAGTTCGCCCTTGGCCGCCATCTCTGTCAGGTCTTGGCCGTATCGATCCAATAGCGGCGTCTCGCCGGGCTTCCAGGTCTTGGTTCTCAAGGCGTCGCCAAAGACCTTTTCAACCACTGGAGTGGGCGACATCAGCAGAGCCTCCAGGAGGTGTTCGACCTTCAAGGTATCGCTACCTGCCTCCTCTGCAAGCCTGGATGCAGTGTCGAACACCCTTCTACTGGCCTGCGAGCGATGCAGCGGCGGACGGACGTGGCGAGCATCCCCCCGGCCAAGTTCCGCCCGCAGCCTGCGCCGGGCCTGTTTGCTGTCAATCGATCGGCCGGTCAGCTCCTGTCTGATCGCATGCACTTCGGCCGCCAACTCCTTTGCCGCGTCCGAGCCGGGGGCCATCCGGTGCACCTCTTCCACCGGCAGCTCGGAGAATTTCAGAATTGCCGCAAGAATGTGCTCGGGTCCGATTTCCCCAAATCGCCCAGAGATGGCCTCCTGAGCGGCAAGTTGCATTGCCAATTCCAGTGAGGAATGAGGCTTCATGTTTGCATCCAATTGTCTCTGGCCTCGGAATCGGCTCTTCCGGAATGGCTCTCCGGCACCTGCTGTTCCTGTTTTCGGCCTTAAGATTTCCTGTAAATCGAAACAGCGGTCGCATTAACGCCATCGGCTGTTGAGAATGTTTTGTACGTGAGCTTGTCTAGATCTACCTCGAAGCCATGCCTTGGGGCCGTGATCAAA
>CAZUAM010000393.1:0-7028 GCA_964618095.1 uncultured Planctomycetaceae bacterium
CGTTAAGCGTGTGTCTATCAAAACTCGGCGTTGCCGGGGGTGCGGGGGAAGGGGATCACGTCGCGGATGTTGGCCATGCCGGTGATGAACTGGACCAGCCGCTCCAGACCCAGGCCGAAGCCGCTGTGGGGCACCGTGCCGTAGCGCCGCAGATCGAGATACCACCAGTAGTCCTGCGGGTTGAGCCCCTGCTCTTTCATGCGCTGTTGGAGGACGTCGAGCCGCTCTTCGCGCTGGCTGCCGCCGATAATCTCGCCTACCCGGGGGACCAGCACGTCCATCGCGCCGACCGTGCGGCCGTCGTCGCCTACGCGCATGTAAAACGGCTTGATCGCGCGGGGGTAGTCGTAGATGATCACCGGGGCGGTGAAGTGTTTCTCGGTCAGGTAGCGCTCGTGCTCGGCCTGAAGATCGGCGCCCCAATCGACGGGAAACTCGAACTCCTGGCCGGAGGCCTTGAGGATCTCGACCGCCTCGGTGTAGCTGAGCCGGACGAACTCGGCATCGATGATCTGGCGGAGCGTCTCGATTACCGTCTTGTCGATCTGGAGGTTGAAGAACTCCACGTCTTCCGGGCATTTCTCCAGCACGTCGCGGAAGATGCGTTTGAGGAAGCGTTCGGCCAAGTCCATGTTGTCGCGGAGGTCGTAGAAGGCCATTTCGGGCTCGACCATCCAGAACTCGGCCAGGTGGCGGGGCGTGTTGGAGTTTTCGGCCCGGAAGGTGGGGCCGAACGTGTAGGCCTTGCCCAGGCTACAGGCGAAGATCTCGGCTTCCAACTGCCCGCTGACGGTCAGAAACGTGGGCCGGTCGAAGAAGTCCCGGGCGAAATCGACCTGGGGGCCGTGTTTGGGCGGGTTGGCCAGGTCGAGGGTGGTGACCCGGAACATCTCTCCGGCCCCTTCGCAGTCGCTGGCGGTGATCACCGGCGTATGGATGTAGAGGAACCCTTCTTCCTGGAAGAGCTGGTGGATCGAGTTGCAGACGCAGTTGCGCACGCGGGCGACGGCCCCGAAGGTGTTGGTCCGTGGCCGCAGGTGGGCCAGGGTGCGGAGAAACTCGAACGAGTGGCGTTTTTTTTGCAGCGGGTAGGTCTCCACGTCGGAGGCGCCGTGGAGGGTGACGCGGGTGGCCTGTAGCTCGGTTGCCTGTCCCTTGCCGGGCGACTGCCGGAGCAGGCCGGCGACGGAGAGGCTGCATCCGGGCGAGAGTTTTTTGATCTCGGACTGGTAGTTTTCGAGCTTGTGGTCGGCGATGACCTGGATGTTGCCGAAGCAGGAGCCGTCGTTGAGTTCGATGAAGCTGAAGCCGGCCTTGGAATCGCGCCGGGTGCGGACCCAGCCTTGGAGGATGATTTCCCGTCCGGCGTTTTCGGCGCGGCGGGCATCGGCGACGGAGAGTTTTTGCATGGGACGACTCTTCACGAACAGCGTTTGCTGACGCTCAGGAAAGACGGTCGGGAAAGTGGTGTCCGCCTGGTTCCCAAGCTCCGCCTGGTTCCCAAGCTCCAGCTTGGGAACAGCGCCTGACCGGCCACCTCACGCCGCGCCTTGGTTCCCAAGCTGGAGCTTGGGAACCAGGGAAACGGTAATCTCTCTTGCGGCAATAGCCGGCGGCTAACAGCCGCCGGGCGTGGCCCGCGGGACGTTGTCCCCCCCGGCTATTGTCGATGATCGTTCACCGACTTATTCACTCTTTGCCGACTTTCTCGGAAACATGAAGTGCACTGCAACCACCAATAGAGCCAGCGCGGCCACCACGCCCAGGCCGACGTAGCCCCCGTAGGGCCAGTTCCAGTTGCCCAGGAACCACGATTTTGATTTCACCCACACCATGTAGACGGCGGCCACGGTGGCCACCGAGGCGGCCAGGCCCATGCCCAGGTTCCAGGCCACGCGGCGTCCGCCGCGGGGCATCTCGTCGCCCAGAAGGTTCTTGGAATTCATCACGAAGACGAAGGTCAGGTAGGCGAACGGCAACAGGGTAAAGCAGAAGACCGACGTAGGTACTACCAGCCAGAAGCGGGCGTGCTCGGTCCAGAGGAACGGGCCCAGCACACCGGTGGTGGCGGCCAGGCATCCCAGCCGGTTGGGCCAGCCCTTCGGCGGCAAACCGAGCATCTCGCAGATCACGAATCCGGAGATCAACATTAGCAGGGTGATGCTCGACATGGTCATCCCCACCACGCCGATGCCGAAGATCCAGTGGGCAAGTTTCCTGCCGGTCAGGTGTGAGAGCGAGGCGGAGAGGGCAAAGGCGTCTTTCTCTTCCAGGTGCGCGGCCAGCACGATCTCTGCCCGGCTAAGCTGCTGGAGCTCTTCGAGGACCCTGTCTTGCCAGGGTTCGTGAAACTCCTGGGAGGGTGGCCGGTTGGCGATCCAGTCCTTGACCATCTTGTCAAAGCGTCCCACCCTTTCTTTGACGTAGCGATCGTAATCGGCCTTGACCTCCCCGGTGGGTTCGACGGCGACGAATTCGCTCCAGAGCCATTGGTAAGCCGGAGCGCCCAGTCGGTGTTCGAGCCATCTCTTGACCAGGCGGGGATTCATCTCGGGGAGTTGTTCGGTGCTTTCGGGCCGGATCAGGGCACGGTCCCGGTCGGTAGGATTGAGCGGATGGAACTGGGCGGCCGAGGCGATGACCACGCAACTGGTGGCCAGCACGAAGGGGATGAACATGCCGGTGGAGAGGTCGAACTTGGCCAGCCCGCGGAAGTCCTTGTCCCAGCCGCGGCGGATCATCGAGTAGGGCAGCAGAAAGGTCATGTTGATGCCCACTGCCGTGGCCGCCGCACTGAAGATCACGTCCCGTTGTTGGTCGACGATCAAGTTGGTCCAGAAATCCTTGCTTCCGGTGGGAACGGCCTCCAGCAGCCAGTTGAAGGTGACGGCCGGTTTCCAGAGCTTGGTGACGTCGGGGATGAACCCCCGCAAGACGTCGCCCCAGTTGAGATCGCCTCTGAGGGTGACGACCAGCACCACGCCGATGAAGCAGGCGACGATGCCGGCCACCACGAGTTTGAGCAGCAATTCGTAGAGCTTGATTCCCCAGCCGCCGCTGTCGTAGGCCCAGGTGACCAGCAGCGTAATCAGCAAGATGGCGGCCGAGATGACGACCTTGCCCCAGAAATCTCCCAAGGGGCTTCCCTCGCCGAGGGTGCCGGGGAGGAGATTCTGTTGCAGCACGCTGCTGGCCAGGGAGTACTGGGGCAGGCACCAGACCATGTTGGCGGCCAGGGACGCCAGGGCCCAGCCCCAGCCGAGCACCGGGTTGATGTGCCGATTGATCGCCTGGAAGGGTCGCTCGCTGGTGCTCATGGCCACGTAGCCGATCGCGCTGAGCATGATGATTCCCAGGATCATGGCGAACGGCTGTAGCCAGAGCAGGGAGAACCCGGCCAGCACGCCCAGATAGAGGCTGCTGCCTAAGGATCCGCCGCCGAGGGTCAGTGCGCTTTGCAGCCAGCCCGGACCGGACAGCCGCACGTAGGTCCCGGCGGTTGCCAGGGTGCCTTTCTGCCTGGCTCGAACGATGGCCTGACGATCGGCTTCGACTTTGGTTGGTTGTTCGGCCATGGCGAAGGCAGGGGCGAGGGATTTGGGATTTGGGATTTGGGATTTGGGGTTCATTGTCAAGGAGGCGATCGGCGACCGGAGTCGCCTCCCACAATTCAGCATTCAGCATTCAGCATTATTCTCTGGCGGCCAGCCAGCGTTCGGCGTCCAGCGCGGCCATGCAGCCGGTGCCGGCGGCGGTGACCGCCTGGCGGAAGTAGTCGTCGGCCACGTCGCCGGCCGCAAAGACCCCTTCCACGCTGGTGTAGGTCCGCCAGGGGGTGGTCCACTTGACGTATTTCTTTTCGGTCAGCTCCAGCTTGCCTTCCAGAAAGGCCGTGTTGGGCGTATGGCCGATGGAGAGGAAGACGCCGCTGGCGTCGAGCACCAGATCGGGCTCGCCGACGGTGCTCTTCAAACGCACGCCGGTCACGCCGTCGGCGTCGTTGCCGAGCACCTCGTCCAGCGTGCGATTCCACTGGATCTCGATCTTGGGGTTGTCGATGGCGCGGCGGGCCATGATCTTCGACGCCCGGAGCTCGTCGCGGCGATGGACCAGGTAGACTTTACCGGCGAACTTGGTCAAGTAGTCGGCCTCTTCGACGGCCGCATCGCCGCCGCCGACAACGACCAGCGGCTGGTTGCGGAACCGCGGCAGCGCCCCGTCGCAGACGGCACAAGCGCTAACGCCGCGGTTCTTGTATTCTGCCTCGGAGGGCAGGCCCAGGTAGTTCGCCCGGGCACCGGTGGCCACGATCACCGCCAGGGCCTCATAGGTCTTCCCGTCGGAGGCGGTGAGCTTGAAGGGCCGGGCGTCGAAGTCGAGCTGGACGACGTCGTGGGTAACCACGCGGGTGCCGAAGTTGACGGCCTGTTGGCGGATCAGCTCCATCAGTTCCGGCCCGCTGACGCCTTCTTTGCTGTGCGGGGCCATGAACTGACGTTTGTCTCTGGCGATGGCATCGTCGAGATATGCTTCGAGGTTGCCGGCGGGAAAGCCGGGGTAGTTTTCCACCTCGGTCGTCAGCGCCAACTGTCCCAGCGGGAGGGTGCCGGTCAGCCGGTTCTCTTCGGTGACGGCCCCTTCGAAGACCAGTGGTTTGAGTTCCGCTCGGGCGGTATAGATGGCGGCCGTCCAGGCGGCGGGACCGCTGCCGATGATGATGACTTTTTCGGGCAAGAGGGGATCTCCTTGGCCAGTGGCAGTTGAGGCTAGGCCGCAAGCGGCTGCCTGGGAATCCGCCCATTATAGGGTCTGCGGCGACGGCGCCTACCGGTCTGCGGTTGCCCGAAACTGGGGACCGGGTTAAGGTTACGAGTGTGCGGATCGGCAAAGGCCGGGGTGGGGCCGGGCTGCCGGGGGCTGATTTCCAGGATTCATCCAAGGAGTCCCGAGATGCTCGAAGAGATACTCAAGAATGCGGCCGTGATCGCCTTGGGGTCGTTTGCGTTGCTGATTCTGGCATTTTTCACCTACGGGCGTTTTATTGCGAGGCGAGTTTTCCGGCTCGATCCCAATCGCCGCACGCCCGCCCATACGCTGGAAGACGGTGTGGACTATGTCCCCACCCGCGTGCCGGTGCTCTTCGGGCACCACTTCGCCTCGATTGCCGGCCTGGGGCCGATCCTGGGGCCGGCCATCGCGGTGATCTGGGGCTGGGTGCCGGCGGTGCTCTGGGTGGTCTTGGGGTGCATCTTCATCGGGGCGGTCCACGACCTGGGGGCACTGGTGGTGAGCATGCGATTCCGCGGCCGCACGATCGGCGACGTTTGCCAGGACTTGATCGGACCCCGGGCGCGGCTGCTGGCGTTGCTGATCATCTTCTTCCTGCTGGCCCTGGCGATGGGGGCGTTCGTCAACGCGATCTCCGGACTGTTCGTCAACTTCAACCCCGACGCGATTATCCCCTCGTTCGGCCTGATGGTGGTGGCGGTGGGAATTGGCCTGGCGGTTTACAGGCTGAAGGTCGCCCTGGGGCCGGCGACGGTGGTGGGACTGGTGCTGTTTGCCGCGTTGATCCTCTGCGGCGTGAGGTGGCCGGTGCCCACCTGCCAGTGGTTCGCTTCCGCCGACACCCGCCAGGCACTGGAAGCTGCTCGTGATGCGGAGCCGGTCGAGGGTGCACCGGGCTTTGGAAAACCGTACGGCGCCGTTGCCGCCGCCAAGCACTTTCGGGCCAGTGGAGACGAGGCGACGGCCAAGGACGTCGAGGCGGCGGCCGCGGTGACGCAGAAGTGGTGGATCTGCGCGCTGTTGGCCTACGCGTTCGTGGCCTCGGTGTTGCCGGTCTGGCTGCTGCTGCAACCGCGGGACTATATCAACAGTTTTCAGCTCTATTTCGCGTTGGCCACGCTGTTTCTCGGGCTGATTATCGCCGCGGCAACCGGCGCCGCGGAGAGCCACATCGACGCGGCGATGTTCCGGCCGGAGATTCCGCTCAGCCCGCTCGGGCCGGGCGAAACGTTGGAGGAAGTGCCCAAGGCGCCATCCTGGCTGCCGCTGTTGTTCGTGACGATTGCCTGCGGCGCGGTGAGCGGCTTCCATTCTCTGGTGTCCAGCGGGACGACCGTCCGCCAACTCAACCGCGAGACCGACGCCTGGCCGATCGGCTACGGGAGTATGCTGGTCGAAGGGGTATTGGCCATTTTGGTGATCGTGGCCTGCGTGGCCGGTTTGGGGGCCGAGGCGTGGGAGACCGGGGCGTATGCGGCCTGGAGCGGCATCAAAGGGGGTGGGCTGGCAGCCCAGCTCAGTGCGGTGGTGCAGGGCGGGGCCAATTTCCTCGCCCGACTGGGCGTTCCGACCGAGTACGGCAGTGCGCTGTTGGCGGTGACGATCGTGGCCTTCGCGCTGACGACCCTGGACACCGCCACCCGGCTGCTGCGGTTCAACGTGGAGGCAATCTGCCGCTCGGTGCGACTCGAGAAGCTTGCCAACCGTTACTTCGGCTCGGTGGTGGCCGTGGTGGCGATCGCGGCTTTCGGACTGGTGCCGGCGGGCAAGGTGCTCTGGACGCTCTTCGGCACCACGAATCAACTGCTGGCCGGATTGACCCTGCTGGCGGTGAGTGTGTTCCTCTACAAGCTCCGCCGCCCGATCCGCTACACGCTGGTTCCCATGGTGATCATGTTGGCGATGTCGATGTGGGCGATCGGGGTGAACCTCGTCGGTTTCTGGGATAATCCGGAGCTGACGCCGCTGAGCAAATGGTCGCTTAGCTTGGTCACCCTGGTCATCCTGGGCATGTCACTGTGGCTGCTTGTCGAGGGGTTGGCTTCCTTCGCCCGGGGGCGCGGCGGGCTGGACTTGGACGAGGAGACACCGAGCGACCTGACGGGCGAAGAGGCGAAAGCCCTCGACTCGGCAGACTTGGGATAATGGCAAGTATCGAAGCGCGAATAAGGGGAAGTCCAGTTTAGCCTGGTTCCCAAGCTCCGGCCTTACCCTGGTTCCCAAGCTCCGGCTTGGGAACC
>CAZUAM010000394.1:0-6952 GCA_964618095.1 uncultured Planctomycetaceae bacterium
GCGGTTGACCCGCTGGCCGATATCGCCGCAGTGTGCCGGGCGCATGGCGCGTGGTTTCACGTGGACGGCGCGTACGGAGGCTTCGCCGCCACCGTTCCCGAGGCGCCTGCGCTGTTGCGCGATCTCGCCCAGGCCGACTCGATCGCCGAATTGAGGTCCAGCCGGGTGATTGAGCTGCGTGCTCAAGATCCGTATGAAAAGGTGCCGGTGGTCTCCAGCGTGGCGCTGGATCCGACGAGCAACTTGTTGGCGACCGCCGGCGACGATCACGTGGTGCGAATCTGGGACGCTCGGCAAGGGCGGATCGTCCGCCGGCTAAAGGCCCACACCGACTGGGTACAAGCCGCCGTGTTCAGTCCCGACGGCAAGGTCCTGGCCACGGCGGGAAGGGACCGCCAAATCAAGTTGTGGCGGGTGTCGACCGGCCAACTGCTGCGGAGTCTTTCCCCTTCGGTCCACGGGATTTCGGAACTGGCGTTCAGCGCCAACGGCCGCATGCTGGCGGCCGCAGGGTTCGAAAGCAAGGTCTGGGTGTACGACGCGGCCTCCGGGCGGTTGCTCCGGCTCTGGGATGCGCCGGGGCAAGACACCCGGGCGCTGGTCTTCTCTCCGGACGGGACCCAGTTGGCCGCCGCAGGGCGGAGCGGGCTGATCCGCATTTGGAAGACGTCGTCCGGCAGTCGCATCGGCGACCTGGCCGGCCATCGCCGCCGCGTCCGCGCCCTGGCGTATTCCCCCGACGGAAAGCGGTTGGCCTCCGCCGGCGAGGAGCAGAGCATCCGTCTCTGGGACGCCTCCACCGCCGCGGCCTTGACAGTGCTGCCTGCCCGGCCCGGCAGGGTCCTCTCACTGGCCTTCTGCGGCTCCCAGCGATTGGCCGCCGGCGGAAGCGACGACCTGATCCGTGTCTGGGACCTCCCCACCCAAAGCGAGCAATTCCACTTGGTCGGCCACACCGGGTCGGTTTCGGCGCTGGTCTGGGATTCTCGGGCCAAGGTGCTGATCTCCGGCAGTTTCGACACCACGGTGCGGCTCTGGCCACTCAGGAGCAACATCGAAGTCATATCGCGGCGATAACGTCTGCATGGAGGTAGTTCGTGGGCCTGTTAGGGAAAGTGCAAGAGTATCACCGCCGGTTCCGGCGGGTGTGGTCGTTTCCTTCGCACACTGCCGGCAACGCCGGTGCGAAGCGTTTTCGGTCTTGCCGGTTTGAGCAGATGGAGCCCCGCTGTCTCTTGGCCGCCGGCATACTCCCGATTCAGATCGGGGCGGTCTACTACGAAGACGCCAGCGGCCTCGACGAAGCCGGCGACGTCTTTGAAGTGACCTTCGACGGAGGAGCACCCGGCACGCAACTGGCCGAACTGGCCATCCAAACCGACAAGACCGGCGACGGGCTGACCATCGGCGACGTCTTCTTCGATACCGATCCCGGCGGACTCGGTGCCTTCGACGCCGTTCCGCTGGAGATCGTCGAGCAAACCGGCATCGACTCGGTGATTGCCTCGGTGGCAGACGGCGAAACCATGCTGGCCTTCACGTTCGTTGGGTTCGATCCCGGCGACAGGCTGATCTTCAGCATCGACGTCGACGAGCAAGGATTTCTGGGCCCCAACGCCGTGGCCGAAGGAAACGAGCTGGAAGGCTCCCAGTTGACCGCCAGGCTGACGGCCCCGCACTACTTCGACGCCATCGGCAGCGAGATCTTCATCGACCACTTCCAGCAGAAACTGGACGATTCGGGGTTGGCTCTTCCGCCGGACGAGTACGTTCCGCCCGGCGAGACCCCCACGCCCGTCCGAACCGCCGCCGCCATTTTCTCCTCTACCCAGACCCCGCTGCCGATCACGGTGGCCGGCACCGTGTTCGAGGACCTGGACCTGGACAACGAGCGGGATCCGGGCGAGCCCGGGCTGCCGGTGGTGGAGCTGACGCTCAGGGAACTTCAGGGGACCGAATACGTCGCCACCAACCATACCGCCGTCAGCGGCGCCGACGGCAGCTACCTGTTTGAGGACGTTTTACCTGGCACGTATCAGGTGGTCGAAACCCAGCCCGGCGGATTCTTCAGCATCGGGGCCATCGCCGGCTCCGTTGGCGGGCACCAGCGAGGCGTGGTCACCGGCGCCGACGTGATCAGCGGCATCGCCCTGCTCGGCGGCGAACACAGCCTCGGCAACGATTTCGCCGAGGCGCGGCCGGCGGCGCTGAGCGGCCACGTTTACCACGACGCCGACAACGACGGCACGCTCGACCTCGGCGAGACCGGTATCGGCGGCACGTTGGTCCGGGTCCAGTACCTTCCCCCGACCGGACCCGCACCGCCGCCCCATGAATTGACCACCGCCTCCGACGGCTCATGGTCGATCGCGGGCCTGATGCCCGGCAATTACTCAGTCGAAGAGGTCCAACCCGGCGGCTACCTCGACGGGCTCGACGCGGCGGGAACCGCCGGCGGCATGGCCCACAACCCGGGCGACAAGATCGACGGCATTTGGCTTAAGAGCGGTCAGTCGGCTCAGCAGTACAACTTCGGCGAGCTGCTCTACAACAGCCTCAGCGGCCACGTGGTCGTCGACGCCAACGGCAACGGCCGCTGCGACCCCGGCGAGACTCCCCTGGCCGGGGTAACCATCCTGCTGCGAGACGCCCCGAACAACGTCTACGCCTCCGCCCAGACCAATGCCCAAGGGCGGTACCTGTTCACCAACCTGGGCCCGGGGACCTACGCGGTCGAAGAAATCCAGCCTGCGGGCTACTACGACGGTGCCGAGCAGGTCGGATCGGCGGGCGGGACCTTGTCGCCGCCCGACTCGATCGTCGCCATCAAGCTGGTGTCGGGCACGGCCGCGGTACGGTACGATTTCTGCGAGCTGCCGCCGGCCACCATCGGCGGATTCGTCTACGTCGACCAGAACGACGACGGCCTGCGCGACTCCGGTGAACCCGGCATCGCCGGAGTCAAGCTCACACTGCTCGACGGACAGGGGCACCTCACCAAGACCACGACCTTCACCAATGCGGCGGGCTTCTACCGCTTCGGGAACCTGATGCCCGGCCGGGTCTGCGGCCTGGCCGAAACCCAGCCGGCCGGCTTCCTGGACGGGCAGGATCGCGCAGGCAATGCGGGCGGGTTGGCCCACAACCCGGGCGACCGGATTACCGGGGCCGTGCTCGCCCCGGGGACCCACGCGACGAACTACAACTTCGGCGAGCTGCGACCGGTCGTCCCGCCACCGGACCCACCGAAGGATCCTCCGCCCCCCGACCCGCCGCCTCCTCCCGCCCCGCCGCCACCTCCCGTCCCGCCCATTTATCCGTGGGAGGTTTCGCCGCCGTCCCTCCCGCCGCCGCCTTCGCGGCCGTTGGTCATTCCGCCGCCCACGGAACCGGCCCCGGCCCCGCAATACGTCCTCCCTGCACCTGGCGAGCTGCTCCTGCCGCCCTACAGCGGCGGCTGGCTTGGTATGACGGCCCATAACTGGTATACGTGGCACCTCAGCGTGGTCAACGGCGGCCGGCCCCGCCGCGACTCCGACGCCGAAGGATTCGAACGGGTAGCAGACGTGCAGAACGTAGGTTTCCGCCCGGCCGCCTGGATGGAAATCGACGTCCACCAGTCGCAATGGACCCTGGCCGACGCCGAGGGGCGTCCGGCACAGCAGTTCCAGTTCGGCCTGGCACGCGGAACGCCGGTAACCGGCGACTGGGACGGTGACGGCGCCGCCGAGATCGGCGTGTTCCTCGACGGCCTCTGGTTTCTCGACCTCAACGGCAACGGCGTCTGGGACGAGGGCGATTTGTGGGTCCGGCTGGGCAGCGTCGGCGATACGCCCGTGGTCGGTGATTGGGACGGCGACGGCAAGACCGACTTGGGCGTCTTCGGTCCGGCCTGGCCGGGTGACGATCGGGCCATAGCGGCCGAGCCGGGACTGCCCGATATTGCCAACACGCCCACCGGCCGCTACAAGAACATCCCGCCGGAGCCCAAGGAGGCCTCCGCCGGATGGCGAACCATGAAACGCACCTCGCAGGGGAACCTCCGCGCCGACGTGGTGGACCACGTCTTCGAGTACGGTATCCAGGGCAGCGTGGCCGTGGCCGGCGATTGGAACGGCGACGGGGTGGCCAACATTGGCATCTTCCGCTACGGCAGTTGGTTTCTCGACGCCGACGGCAACGGACGCTGGAGTGCCGGCGACGTCTACATCGAGCGGTTCGGCAGGGTGGGCGACGTGCCGGTAGTCGGCGATTTCAATAGCGACGGCATCGACGATCTGGGCGTCTATCGCGGCGGCACCTGGTATCTCGACGCCGACGGCGACCACGCGCTCACCGCCCGCGACAGGGTCTTCCAGCTAGGCGGCCTGCGCGACAAGCCCGCCGTAGGCGACTTCAACGGCGATGGCATCGACGAGGTGGCCGTTTACCGCGACGGCGCGGCCGCACCCGACGCCCAAGCCGGCGATGCTCCTCCCGCCCGCACTCCCGAGGTGGCAACCAGCCCGTCCGGCCCCACCGGCCGGTGATGCTCCGGCTCAGCGCACCCCGGAAACGGCAACCGGCAGCCAGCCCGAAAAGCCCCCGGACTGCGTCCGGGGGTCCGCCCACGCACTGTGCGGGCCCCTGGGGCGCTCCGTCGTGCGTCCAGTTTCCCGAATGTCTCGCTCAGAACTGAAAATAGATAAACGGCTCGTACTCGGTCGACGCGAAAGAGAAGGCGGCCGCGGTGGCGGCACCGAGGACGGCGTAATAGGCCCCGGCGGGCAGGGCGCGGGCCAGCCGCAGGATCGGCAACCGGGCCGCGGCCGCGTGGACCAACAGCAATGCCAATAGGCCCCACCACAGATGCACGTTCAGCATCAGGCTGCCGCTGGACTGCCAGAGCACAAATGCCCGAGCCAGCGCGATCGCGTCGCCGAAGCTGCCCGCGCGAAAGAAGATCCACATCAGCGAGACCCAATAGAACGTTGCCGCGATGCACAGCGCGGTGGCGGGGTATCGCATCCGCGGATACCCCCCACCGCCGTGTACGAGCAGGTTGGATCTCTGCTGGGCCGCTTCAGCACGCCGCCAGAGGCGATGCACCACCAGGGCCATCCCGTGCAGCCCGCCCCAAAGCACGAAGTTCCAACCCGCCCCGTGCCACAGACCGCCCAGCAGCATCGTGATCATCAGGTTGCGATAGACGAACCCCGGCGAGCCCCGATTGCCGCCCAGCGGAATATACAGGTAATCGCGCAGCCAGCTCGAGAGGCTGATGTGCCACCGGCTCCAGAACTCCGAGAGGTTGGCCGAGAAATACGGGAAACGGAAATTCGGCGGCAACTCGTAGCCCAACAGCCCCGCGCAGGCGATGGCCATGTCCGTGTAGCCCGAAAAGTCGCAATAGATCTGTACCGCGTAGTACAAGGTGGCCAGCCAGACGCTCCCCGCCGCGTACTGGCCGGGATGGGCAAACACCGGATCGACCACCGCCGAGACGTGATCCGAGATGCACGCCTTCTTGATGAAGCCCACCAAGAACAGCACCAGGCAGCCGCGGACGTCCACTCCCGCCCAGCGCCGCGGCTGCGCCAATTGCGGCAGCAAGGTCGTGGCCCGGACGATGGGGCCGGCCACCAGTTGCGGGAAAAACGCCACAAACAGGGCAAAGTCGCCCCGGTCCGCGCAGGCCGTCACCCGCCGGCGATACACGTCGATCGTGTAGCCCATCGTCTGAAACGTGAAGAAGCTGATCCCCACCGGCAGCACGATCTTCAGCGTGGAGAAAGCGGCGGGCAAACCGAGCCACAGCAGCAGCTCGGCCCCGGAGTCGACAAAGAAGTTGAAGTACTTGAAGAAACCCAAAATGCCCAGGTTGGCAACCAGGCTGACCACCAGCCAGGTTCTTCGCCCGCCCGGTGGATGCTCCCGACCCATCATCCGTCCGGTGACGTAACCGGCCGCGGTGGAAACCGCGATCAGCGAGAGAAACCGCCAATCCCAGGCGGCGTAAAAGAAGTAGCTGCCCGCCAACAGCCACAACTTGCGCAGCCCTGCCCCGCGCAGACACCAGTGGACCACGAACACAATCAGGAAAAAGACCAAGAACCGCGGCTGATTGAACAGCATTCGGTCGCCTCTATTGCTCCTTCAGCCAGTCGGCGAACCGTCGGGCCAGCTCGGCCGAAAAACGCTCCGCGCCGGGGCGGTTCAAATGGCCCCGATCGAAATAGTGCTCGGCGGCATACAGCTCCGGCAGCTCCTCCGGATCATTCAGCGCGATGAAGTTCGAGACCACGCCCTCGCGGGCCAGCCGGTGCAGGACCGGCGTGCCCCAGCGGAGATTGGGCACCACGTAAACCGGCTCGGCGCCCGCGGCTCGAATCGCCGCCTGTTGCCGCCAGGTGGCCGCCACGTTGAAGTGCTCCAGCGTCGCCGGCCGCCGCTGCCCGGCCGGGATCTCTCCGATCTGTCGCAGAAAGACGTCGAAGTATTTGGCCAGGAATTGCCGCCGGCGCTTCTCGTAGTACGGGCCGGTCTCGTCGTCGACGGTCACGAATCCGTCGCCCGCCGCAACCACTCGCCGCGTCGCCGCCTGCGCAGGGTCCCGCTCGAACCACTCGTGAATCCGTCGCGGCCCCTGCCCCCAATTGGTGCATTTCTCGGCCATCCGCGCCAGGTGCGTCCCGCAGCGGGTAAGTCTTTCCGCAGCGGGCCGGTCCGCCAGCCACTCGGTCCGGCAGGCCGACCAGGTCTCGCCCGGGTTGTGCCAGTCGATCGTCCGCGGCCGGCGCGACATGCCTTCCAGAATCGTCGGCTCCCAGTCCATCAGCTCGACCATCACCCAGCGGAGTCGGGCGGGTCTGGTCGCCTGCACGCGGCGAATCACCGTGTTCATCTCGTGCGGCCGCATCGCCCCCACCCCGAAGTTCAGCGCGCGAAGCTCGTAGCCGCGGGCTGCCATCTC
>CAZUAM010000395.1:0-479 GCA_964618095.1 uncultured Planctomycetaceae bacterium
CACCTCCTTGACGTAGCAGCGCGCTGCCCACAAGGGGATCATCCCGTAGACGCCAAACGAACAGTCGATCAGCCGCCACCAAAGCGGAATCCCCCGCAGGGAGCCGGCGATCAGCGCAGTAGGGATCACCGCCAGACACGCGATCATCCCGAAGTCGATCACCCAGACGTTCCGCACCGGGTCCCGAAGGGCCCCAAGGAAGGCAACCGCGATCATCAAGTGGGCGAAGGCCAGCCAGTCGGTCCCGTAGGCCATAAACGGGTATCTTCGATTCGTCTCGGCGATGCCTTCCCGGACCCTTACCGCCCAGTCCTTCACCTCCCGCGGCCAGAAGCCCGACTCCGGCTCGTCCGCCCCCACCATCTCGGCCAGCAGACCCACCTCCGACTCCAGCGGCACCGCCGTCAGCCCGCTGAGCACCAAGCCGAGCATGAAGACGCCCAGCAACGGCCTGATCCTCCGGTTGAGGATTTGAAGCT
>CAZUAM010000395.1:489-6937 GCA_964618095.1 uncultured Planctomycetaceae bacterium
CAATTGTGGCCCGTGCCTGGGCTGTTATGGTTCCGGGACACCCAGATCACGGCAGATCTTCCGCGCAAGAAGATCCCTGACTTCACTGTGTCTCGGAACAGCCGATCTTCTGTTCTCAGCAGTATTCACCCACCAGGAATGCCTGCCGCCTTCGCGCAACAACTCGCAGCCATTCTTTGTCAGATGCTTAAGCAATTGCTTGCGCTTCACACGGATATCACCTCTTCAGAGAAACCGGCTTCCGCTGCCCGCAAAGCCTCCTGCCGATTCAGCTCCAGAGCCTCCTTCAGGGCAACTTTAAGGCTTTCGACGAGTTCCTCGTGCGTGCTCTCCTGACAGTTGACGCCCGGGATCTCCTGGATCCACCCGATCCACCAATCTCCGTCCTTTTTCGTTATGGCTGTATATGTATTGGGCATCGCTACACCTCCTTATATTCCCCTTCGCTTCACCAAACAGCGAAAGCTTGGTCGCGTGGTCCGGCCCATCTGGACACTACCATCAGTATCCCGGACGGCAGCCGGCCATGTCAAGTGCGGCGCGTCGTTGGGCCGAAATCTGATCGCAGGGAACAATCGGGTATGCACCTCATTCAGCGTACCGCTCGATCCATGGATCGGGCGCGTTGCCCAGATCCTCCACCGTAGAAGATCGAAGCATTTGAATGATTTCCCGAACGCAGGATCTGCGAGCACGCTCGACGATCCTGTCCAGTCGGGAATCCTTGTGTTGCTTTGTTCCGGACGGATAATAGTTGGACGCATATTGCAGAGACCCCACTGCCTTTTTGACATCGGGAGGTTCCTTCGCGAGGGCTTCGCTTGCCTGCTTTCTCATTTCTTCGAAGACGTGAGTTTGCTCCTCAGCGAAAGCAACTCGGACGGTGATCATTCCAAGTTGCAGGAAGGTCCACACCAAGAGACCCACAAGCACGAGAATCAGCAACCACAGAAGCCACGTGCTTCTTCTCATGGGTGACTATCCTCCTCGGGCCAGCCTCTTCAGCACGTCAACGCCCCGTCCGATCACCGAATCGGCCGCCGCGTAGGAGATGCGAAAGTGGGTATCGTGGCGGCTGAAGATGTTGCCGGGAATGATCAGTAGATTGTGCTCGATCGCCCGGGAGGCAAACTCCATGCCGGTACCCCACGGGAGTTTCGGAAAGGCATAGAACGCCCCGCCGGGACGTACCAGCTCGTAATCCTCGGCCAGCCCCTCCACCAGCATGTCCCGCTTCCGCCGATAGGCCTCCGTCTGCGCGCCGACGTCCAAGTCCAGCGCCACTGCCCCGCCCCATTGCGCCGGCTGCGGGGCGCAAACAAAACTGTACTGCTGCAACTTGATCATCTCGCGGATCAAGGCCGCCGGGCCGTGCGCGAATCCCAGCCGCCAGCCGGTCATGCCGTAGCTCTTGCTGAAACCGTCCACCACCAGCGTCTGAGGATTGTACTCCGCCGGCGAGACCATCGGCCCCTCGTAGCAGAAGTCGTGATAAATCTCGTCGCTCATCAGGACCACGTCCCGCTCGGCTGCCAACTCCGCCAGCCCGCGAACCTCCTCCCGGCCGGCCACCACCCCGGTCGGATTGGCCGGACTGTTGAAGATGATCAGCTTGGTCCGCGGCGTGATCGCACGGGCCACGCGGTCGGGATCGATGCGGAAGTCTGCGCAGGTGTCCACGTAGACCACCTTGCCGCCCACCACGCCGGCCATGGCGTCGTAGACCACGAAGTACGGATCGAACACGATCACCTCGTCGCCGGGATCCAGCAGCACCAGCAACGCCAGCACCAACCCGCCGCTGCTGCCCGAGGTGACAAACACCTCGCGGTCGTCGTGGCCGTACTGCCGGTCGATCCTCGCCTGGAGCTTCTCCCGCAGCACGGGCATCCCCTGCGAGAGCGTGTAGCCGCTGCGGCCGCTGCGGATCGCCTCGACGGCCGCTTCCTTGGCCGTCTCGGGCACGTCGAAGTCGGGCTGCCCGATCGACAGGTCGATCGGGTCGCTCATCTTCGCCCCCAGCTCAAACATCTTGCGAATGCCCGAGGCGTCGAAACACTGCGTACGTTCGGCAATCCAGCGTTCGGACATGGCTGTCACTTCACCACAAGACGCGACTGCTGTCGCCGATACAATAGTCCATAGCCCCCGGCGGGAGCCGGGGGTTCTTGCCTACGCGCCGCTCATGAGCGACCCCCGGCTTCCGCCGGGAGCGAGAGAGTCGTGCTGTCGTATTCTACCCCCGCGCCGCCCCGCGGTCGAGCACCGCCGACATCGGCCGGTCGCTTTGGCTCAGCAGCACCAACAGCAAGCTGACGGTCCTCAATCCGTCGGCCAAGGGCAGCCCGTCGCAGTCGTACCAGAGCCGCCCGCTGGGGCCGCCGCCCAGCAGCCCGCCGCGGGCGCGCATCGCGGCGGCCATCTGCGCCCGGCGGGGGGCGCTGAAGACCACTTGGCCGCCGGCGGCGCGGATCGCCTCGTCCGTTGCCGCTGGGGTTCCCTCTTCCAGCACGATCGTCCCGTTTGGGGTAGGGGAGGGGGACAGTCCCATTTTCGCCGTGCGGAAATCGGGACAGTCCCCCAGCAGGTGCCGGGCGATAAGCAGCATCAACCGCCCGGCCGCCACCCGGCGGCCTTGCTCGTCGAAGAGATCACACGTCTCGCCGTCACCGCCGATACGCACCGCGAAATGGGCCTTCTCGGCCAGGATCCTCTCGACCCAGCCTACTTCGTTCGTGGCAGTTCGGCAGCGGATTATCCGGCAGGCGACCGGCTCGGTGAGCTTCTTCAGGTACGCCACCAGCGGAGCACAGCCGGTTTGCAGCACGAACCGCAACGGGCGTAGGGCATGATAATGCCCGGCCAGGCCGGCCAGGTAGGGCACCTCGGCCTGGAACCGCCCCAGCGAGCCGTAGCGTCGCGTGGGCCGGTCGACGCCGGTCCGGTAGAACCGTTCGAGCCTCTCCAGCGGCCCGCCGGCCGAGAGCGGCCACGGCCCGCCGGCCCAAAACTTCAGCCCCACCGTGTGCGGCTGCTCGCCCGGGTTGCCCACCAGGATGCCGCCGTTGCCGGCCAGATGGTCGATCGCAAAGGCCAGACAGGCGGCCGATGCCGGTCCGATCTCGACCACCCGGCATCCGGCCCAGCGGAGCCCCTCGCCCACGGCAGCCACCAGCTCACAACTGAGCGGCCGCCCGTCACCGGCAATTACCACCACCGGCGTCCCGTTGTGGGCGTCGTCTCTGAGGCTACCCCGTCGTTGCAGTGCCACGCCCAGCGCAGCGGCCATCTCGCGGGCGATCTCCGGCTGAAGCTCATTCAGATAGACGCCCCCGATCCCCTCGTCATGAAACAGCGACCGCGGCAGCCCGCGGGGCCGGGTTTCGACCAGCCGGCTTACCCGCTTGGCCGACAGCGTCCCGGTATCGTCCCGATGCGGACACTGCCGGCAGCCCGGATAGAACCGTGCCAGCCGACCCAGATGCACGGCACGCGAGATCGGATACGCCTCGCCCGGGCAGCGATACTCGGCAATCTGTTCCACTTGCTTCGTCACGACAGAACACCATCGAACAGGGCAGGGGGGCACTTTAGACGCCCGGGACCCTTGGGGTCAAGAGCAGGTGACCCCAGCCGCTTGCGGCTTAGCGGGGAGAGCAGTCCAGTCGCTTCGGCTGTACCCGCTGGAGATTCCCGTGCGGATCATCCTTCCGCTTCATTCCATGCCCTCTCCAGCAGATCGGCGACCCCCAATTCGACCGCCCATTTGTCGAGATACGCCCGGTCCAAGGCGTCCTGCTGGACTTTCAGCACGCCGAGCACGTCGCGCCACTGCGTCTCGGACACCTCATCGCCCAGCCGGTACCATTCCAGCTTGCTCAGGACCACGTCTTCGGCCGAAGCCAAGTAGAACTGTCTGGATGGGTCGTCTTTGTCGAGAGGTCGTCTCTGAGCACGCTCTAAAGCCAGACGGTCGTACTGGCGGTTCTTGACGGGGAAGATGTCCACCTTAAACGAGGTCGCCAAATGGATGACGTTGAAGCATGAGCGGCGGGCAATCGCGTCGGAAACCGCCGCTCTGCTGATGTAGTACTCCCCTTGAAGGGCCTCCACGAGGGGTGTAACGTGCTTGGGGAGCAAGTCGGCGACCAGATCCACGTCCAGTGTCGACCGCGGCAGCCCGTGGGACGAACTGGCAACCGACCCGCCCACGTAGTACGAAACCTTTAGGCGTTCCAGTTCTACCACCACGGGCGCAATCGCCGACACCGTGTCAGAAGGTGACATGGGATTACCTGGCGCTGAGATACTCCTGGAACTCCCTGGCCAGTTCCTTGCCGTAGAACAACTCCACGCATTTCACGTGGAGTTCCCTGGGGCTCAACTCCGGGTTTGCCTCGGCGATCGCCCGGCGCGAAAGACTGACTGTCGTCGCCGTGAGCGTCTGCATTCTGGCGAACCGCCCAGCAAAACCGGCCTGGCGGAGCAGCTCGATCTGGACCTGCTCGGCCTCAAGCGACGTGTCTGAGAGCATCACTCACGATTCCTTGCTGCGCTCCGCGGAGACGGCTCACCCTATTATCCGACATTGCACGGGAATGGGCAAGCCGGGCAACCGCCCGCGGGTTTCGGGCGGCTAAGCCGCAAGCGGCTTCGAGAAACTGCTTAACGCACCCGGCAGCGGAAGCGGATCACGCCGCCTTCGCCCGGCTGGAGCGGGTCGGTCAACTCGCAGCGGATCACCAGCGAGTCGCCCTCGTTCGGCTGCGTGGAGAATTGGGCGCCCAGACTGCACTGGGCACTGTCCGCGACGTACTCCAATCGCGTGGTCAGGTTGTCGATGATCGTCACGTTGCCGATCACCTGATTGCCCACGTTGTCGAAACGGATCGTAAACGCCACCTCGTCGCCCGGCTCGGCGACCTGGGCCGAGGCCACCTTGATCACCCGCAGCTTCGGCTCCCATGGCGGCTCCTTCACCGTATAGACCCGCTGGAGGGCCTGCTCGCCGACCTCGGCCATGGCGGCCTGGTGATCGAGGATCACCTGCACCGCCTGATTCCGCGACCAGGCAATCGCCGCGGCGGCCCCTCGGGCGAGGAAGGCCATCTCCGCTGAGTCGACCACGCCCTCACGGATCAGCCTCGGGGCTTCATACGGCAGCAGCTTGTCCTGGAACCCCTTGGCCTTGATCGCGCCGGACAGCGCACCGTCGCCCTGCCTGCTTCGGAAGATCCCCAACGGCTTGGTGCCGATCTGTCGGTCCGCCTGGAAGTTCTGCTTGCTGCTGGTGACGATCTGCGTCGCGCTGGGGCCCGCCAGCCTCGTCGGCAGGTGCACGCCGATCGCACGGTTGCGCTGCTCTCTGGCTACCGGGCTGACCACCTTGCGAACCGCACCGAACCGCGGACTGTAGATGTGGACCCGGTTGGTCGGCTCCACCACCGTCTGCCCGTTGACCGTATCGTAATGGGCGATCGTGTCTTCCAGCTCCAGGCCACGGACCTCCCACTGGTCTGCGACTTCAGCGGGCAGGCCCCCGTCGCCGCCGTCGCGGAGATACTCGTCCTGCGGCCACGGTTGGCCGATTCCCGGCGGAGACCACCCACCGGTTAGCATCTGCGGCAGCGGCACGCCCTGCTCCATCCCCGCAGGCCCCAGCGGTGGACCGGACGCCTGATCCGGAGGCGGCCCGCCCGTGTAGGCTTCCTCGGGCAGAGCCAGCTCCCCCGGCGGTTGCAGCGTCGAGCCGTCCGACCATCGCCCGGCCGGTGCCCGGCAGGAACAGAGAATCAGCGTGCACAGCCCGATCACCAGCATTTGCCACAGCCGCGGCCACCTTGGTTCGGTTGCATCGACACAGGAACCGTGCGTCATGGCTGCGCCTGCTCCCGTGCCTTCTTCGGCGGCGGCGATTCCGTCGCCCGGGGCCGATACTTCACAAACGGCGGACTACCAAACAGGAATTGCATATCGGCACTGTCGGTCTCGTCGGGCAGTCGGCCACCCAGCCGGAGGATCGCCACCGGGCGGCCCAACGCGTCGGCCACCGCCAACGGGTCCCGGCCCGGGCCCGCCTCGAACCACGTCTGTGCCCCGGGATCGTCCTCTACCGGCAACGCCCGACGCGGGTCTTCCAGGTAGATCACCCGCGTGACAAACTTGCCCTCCAGCGCCAACTCCAGATCTTGTCGGGTCAACTCGACGGGGATCGCGAAACGGCGCCCACCCGGCGGCGGGTAGAGCCGGTCGATCACTTCAACGGTGGGAAAGACCTCCAGGCCGGCCCTCAGCGGGATGTTCATCACCCGCAGACGATACACCTGGCCGATCAGAAGGCCCACACGCAGCGGTACCTTCCGGCCCTGGTCGAAGCGGCCGGCATCGGCCAGCGAAACCAAGGCCCCCGCGGGGGCCTTGATCTCGACCGGCTGGAAAAACCCGGGCA
>CAZUAM010000396.1:0-6935 GCA_964618095.1 uncultured Planctomycetaceae bacterium
TGACTCCTATGTACTGATACCTGAGTGACTCCAATGTACTGATACTTGCCCGGTAGGGACTTGGAGTTAGAGCCTATCCCAGAACCGAAATCGGGGTGGCTGGCGGCGGAGCGCAGCGACGCCCCAGGGCCTCACTTCCTGGGGGCTCGCTGCGCTCGACCCCAGGCACCCATTACTCGTGCGTCGGGTTCTGGGATAGGCTCTTCGCCCGCGTCCGGAAATACACTCGGAGCGACCCGATTCATCGGGGCCCAATCGCGCGCGACCCCATGAATGCGGTCACTACAAACAGGGAGTCGTTGTGGGGCAACCTCTCAGAGGTCATAGAGGGTCTGGTCCACCTCGGGAGGTTTGAGCTTTCGGGAGAGTCGGCGCAGGCTGCCGCCGGGCTCTCCAAGCAGCGGCTCTTCCTCCTCCAGCAGGTCGCCCATCTGCTGCTCGATCTGGTCGGGGTCTTCGCCGGCCTCCATCCGCCGCATGGCCTCCTCCATGCCTTTGCCGAGCCGCAGGCCGGTGGTGTCGCAGAGCCTGCGCATGATGCGGGCCATCTGCCGAGGATCGTCCTCGTTGACCCCCTCGGCTTCTCGGGCCATCTGGGCGAAGGCCCGCTCCATCTTGGCCTCGTCCATCTCGGGCAGCGGCTGGTCGCCCTGGTGCGACTCCGACCGGCCCTTGGAGATCGCGAAGCGGGAGATCTTGCGCTGGAGCTTGGGCCGGCCGCAGCGGGGGCAGGCGGGGCGCTTGGTAGTGTTCGGCTTCCTGGAGAGGAAACTGAACACCGTGTGACAATCGGCACAATAGAACTCGTAGATCGGCACGGCCAGCCTCCGACAAACTTGCGGTCTGACTCCCTCTTCCTGGCGGCTCGGGCACGCGCGGCCGCTGCTATTCACAGTAGCCCGGTGTGGCGACGAGGGACGTCACTCGAAGAGGATTACGGATTCCTGATCCTCCAGTATCTTTTCGAGCTCCGGAGCGACCACGAGATTGCGAAAGCCGGGATTCAGGTTCACGAAGCCTCGGTACATTTCCAGCCCCTCTCGGCCAGCCCAGTATTATATCGTTAAGTACATGGCTGAAAAGGCAACGCCATCGTTGCCCTTCGACATCGCAGAAAGGGCAACTTCTCCCATTTTCCTCTCTATCTCTGGATCTTCGCGGAGGATGCAGTAGAGGTGCTCTCCTAATCCGCCGCGCTGCCACTCTTCCCATGGCACTGAGCGCAGCAGGCATTCGATTTCATCGTGTGTCCAACGGAAGTGAGCCGTAACAACTTTGCACACGCGATCGAGCACCCAGTTTCCCTCACGCCAGAGAATGTCGGGGTGCGGCGTAGTGTGGGCCAAAATAGTGATTGCCAATTCAAGTGAATTGTCTTTGAACATCCCCAGTAGGTAACGTAGCAGTACCAGCACGCGCGGCTCCGACCGGCCTACTGCGAAACAATCAAGCAACGCACTAGCTCGGGTTGACTCCTCAGCGGATGTGAGTTGGAGCAAGGCTGGTCCGGCGGTCCTTTCGGTCTGAAAAGAACGAAAACTTGGCTTGAACTGCTTCTCAAGTGTCTCCGGCGTAAGGATTTGGGCAGCCGCAATCGGGATGTATGAGGGTAGCGCTGCACCGGCCCCCCCCAGGAACTCGCTAATGTTGCACCAGCGCAGAGTTTCGTCATCGGGATCGAACACGATCCCGGCAACAGGCACGCTGGAGGTTTCCCAGATTCGGGCGTGCGCCTGATCAAGTGGAATCCCATATCCATTTGACCGCCGATAAGACTTGCCACCCTTTATCTGCAGGGCCACGCACAATCCCGTGACATCCTCCGCCTCTGCAATATCAACGTAGGCATCCTTACCGTAGTCGTTTGCAAGTTCCACTTCTTGAAAGACACAGTCGCACGACTCAAACAAAGTCCTTGCGGCGTTCACCGCCGAACGCTCGATCTTCCGGTTACATCGAAATCGCATGGCAACCAAGTCCTGCTCTACATCGAGGCGACAAGCGCCATTATGCCCGAAACAGACTCTCTGCGAAAGCCTTGGGAAGACTCGGCGCCAGGCGCGGGCGCTACCCGGGGAGGGACCAGACGGAATGGGGCTCTCCCGGCCGGCGCTAGCGGTTCTTCCAGTCGATCTTCGACATGGCGGCCAGGGCCAGGTGGAGGGCGTGGGTGCCGTCGCGGGCGTGGCCTTGGGCCTTTAGCGCCAGGTAGAGTTGGTGGGCCAATGCCAGGCCGGGCATGGAGAGGCCCATGCGTTTGGACTCCTCCAGGGCGATGCCCATGTCCTTGATGAAATGTTCGACGAAGAAGCCGGGTTCGAAGTTGCCGACGATGATCCGCGTGCCGAGGTTGGAGAGCGACCAGCTTCCGGCGGCGCCGGAGGCCACCGATTGCATCACGGTTTCCAGGTCCAGCCCGGCCTTGTAGGCGTAGAGCAGGCCCTCGCAGACGCCGATCATGCCGGAGGCGATCAGCACCTGGTTGACCATTTTGGTGTGTTGTCCGGCGCCGGGCCCGCCCTGGTGAACGACGGTCTTGCCCATCGCCTGCCAACAGGGTCCCAGGGCGTCGACGGCCTGTTTGTCTCCGCCGATCATGATCGAGACCCGTGCTTCGCGGGCGCCGACGTCGCCGCCGGAGACGGGGGCGTCGATGCTTTGGACGCCGATTTTGGCGGCTGCCTGGGCGATTTCGACGGCCAGGGAGGGCTGGCTGGTGGTCATGTCGACGCAGATGTTTCCCGGCGTGCAGCCGGCCAGCACGCCTTCTTCGCCCAGGAAGACGCTGCGGACGTCGGCCGGGTAGCCGACGATGGCAAAGGTCACGTCTGAGGCCTGGGCCACGGCCTTGGGGTTTTCTGCCCATTGGGCGCCGGCGGCCAGGAGTTTTTCGGCCTTCTGTCTGGTGCGGTTATAGACGGTGGCGGCGAAGCCGGCGTCGATCAGGTGCCCGCACATGCTCTGGCCCATCACGCCGGTTCCGATCCAGCCGATGCGGGTCTCGCCGGGGGTGACTTTGACCACGGCCATGGGTCGTCCTTGTTGAATGCTGAATGTTGAATGCTGAATGCCGAATGCCGAATGCCGAATGATATATCAACTATGGCGAATTGGACAGGTGAGAATGAAAGGGTGCCGGGAGGGAACGAGGTGGGGCAAGCGTGACCGCTGAATGATTGCCGTCCTCACGAATTCATCATTCAGCATTCAGCATTCCCCTTACGTCCAGCGGCCCTGGGGCCGAGTGAGGATCTCGTTGAGGACGATTGCCTGCCGGATGCCTACATCGTTGCTGAGCATGGCGGCCAGGCCGGCGGCGGCGGTCGAGGGCAGTTCGGCCAGGCGGTCCTCGGGCTCTTCTGCCGGTTCCACTCGGGGCGCGTCGGCCGACTCACCGGGTCTGCCGGCCAGGCGGCTCACCTCGCGGTTGAACTTGGCGTGAAGCCGCTGCTCGATCTGCTCGTCGGCCTGGGCGACTTCCTCGCCGAGTTCCGCGGCCCGGCGTCGGAACTCCTCGGCGTCGAGATACTCACCGAGGTGCTGCTTTATCCCGTCGCCGATGGCCGGTTGGCGAACGACCTCGGCCTCGACAAGCTGTTGGCCGGCGGCTTGGGCCACATCGGGCCGTCCGGCAGGACGTGGGGGGGGAGCCGGTTGGCCCTGGCGTTGCTGGGCCGCCCGGCGGAGGAATTCGCCAATCTCGTCTTCCAATCCGCCGGGGGGCCGGCCGGCCGCGGCGCGTCCGGGGGGCCGTCCGGCCGGGACACCGCGGGGAGGCCCACCGGCCGGGGCGCCGCCGCCGGGGGGACGCCCGGGCGGCCGTCCAACGCGGGGCTGCTGTTGTCGGCCCATCCTGGCAAGCAGTTGCCCGATGGCCGGTACGACGATGAACAGGATCACGACGATCAGCCAGATCAGGTCACCGAAGTCCAGTGCCAGAAGTGGTGCGAGCGGACTCATGCCCCCGTTCCTCCCTTGGCACCGGGGCCGCCGCTGGCGCTGGCAATCGAGGCCCGCATGTCGGTATCGGCGCGGATGTTCCGCAGCTTGTAGTAGTCCATGATTCCCAGTGTCCCCTCGCGGAAGGCCTGGGCGATGGCCTTGGGGACCTCGGCCTCGGCCTCGACGACCTTTGCCCGGCTCTCCTCGATCTGGGCGATCATTTCCTGCTCTTCGGCCACGGCCATGGCGCGGCGGCCTTCGGCCTTGGCCCGCCAGACTCGCATGTCGGCCTCGGCCTGGTCGGCCTGTAGGCGGGCGCCGATGTTTTCCCCCACGTCGACGTCGGCGATGTCGATGGAGACGATCTCGAAGGCGGTCTGCGAGTCGAGCCGGCGGCTGAGCACCATTTTGGAGATGCGGTCCGGGTTCTCCAGGACCTCGCCGTGCGAGTTGGCCGAGCCGATGGCGCTGACGATTCCTTCGCCGACGCGGGCGACGATCGTCTCTTCGGTGGCCCCGCCGATAATTTGCCGGAGGTTCGCTCGCACGGTGACCCGGGCCCTGACCTTCAACTGGATTCCGTTCTGGGCGATGCCGTCGAGCGATTCGCGGCCGGAGCCGCGCACGGGGCAGTCGATCACCTTGGGATAGACGCTGGTCTGAACGGCCTCGAGGACGTTTCGTCCGGCCAGGTCGATTGCGGCCGCCAGCTTGAAATCCAGCTCGATTTTGGCCTTATTTGCGGCGATCAGGGCGCGGACCACCAGGGGGACGTTTCCGCCGGCGAGGTAATGGGCTTCCAGGTCCTTGGCGGTGAATCGCTCGTCGCCCAGCCCGGACTGGACGGCCATGATCTTGCTGCGGACGATGACCGCCGGTTTGACCTTGCGGATGGTCATGAAGACCAGGTCGAGGATGCCGATTCCGGCCCGGGTGAATTTCGCCTGGAGCCAGAGCCCGAGGTAGCGGGCGAAGATCGCCAGGGCGATCACACCGATCAGAAGGGCGATCGCGATGCCCACCCACAAGAGGGTCTGGGCCTCGAATTGGGCCAGTAGTGTCATGGGATGCTCCTTCGACACGTAGGTGACCAAACCGACCTCTCGCCGCCCAGTTCCGGCGGCGGGCTTGCTTCTGTTGTCGGTTGTTTATCTCGGTCGGCCCGAAATGTCAACCCGGCGGCTCTTCAAAAGGGTCGGGAGCGACGGAGTCGATGGGGCGCCGCAAGGGGTCCTCGGCGGATTCCGAGGGGACCTCTTCGTCCAGGGGCCGGACTACCACCCGATTTGCACGCACCTCGACCACGCGGACCATCTGCCCGGCCTCGATGGGCATCCCCTCGCTGACGGCGTCGATGGTGCGGCCGCCGATGGTGATTGCCCCAGCGGGGCGCATCTTGCACTTGGCCCGGGCGGCCTGGCCGACGAGGCCCTTGAGGTGGTCCATGCGGGGATCTTCGGGGAGGATATCCTCGCTTTTGGGGGCCATCAGGAGGACCCTGCGGCCCATGGCCGTTTTGGGCAGCCACTTGAACGCGAGGATCACCACGGTGGGCAGTCCGATGACCGCCCCGGCCAGGATCGCGGGCCCGACCCACCACGGTTCGTCCTGCTGGAAGCCGATGATAATGCCGGCTACGATCGAGCTGCACGCGAGGAACCCGAGGATTCCCGCCGAGGGAATGAATACCTCCAGCACCGCCAGGCCCAGGCCCAGCGCCAACAGCAATACTGCCCAGATCCAGGGATCCATGACCTCAACCCAACGTGTGCAATGGGACTCGGCTGCCGGCCAATGACGTCGTCTCTTGGAAAAAGACCCGCCTCTTGGAAGCCGGGAGCACTGGTAACTTGGCCCTTCCGATTCGCACGGGCGTCGAACCGATGCGTTGACCATACCTATTGTATTTTAGCGACTCGGATGGCAAAAGCTCACATGGGGGTGAAGATCCGCGGCTGATCGGCGGTGTCGCGGCTGGGGAGCACGTCATGCGGCCGCTGGGTGGGGGGGACCTGGTTGGATCGGGGGCTGAGAATCTTTGAAAAAGGGTAACTGTTTAGCCATCTGAAGTGAAGTGTAAGGAGAGGGAAAATGGAAAAGGAGGGAAACGGGAAGTGAGCAATTTCCAAGCTGGACGAAGCCGTAGTCACATCACTTTGCCTTTTCCATTTTCCCCCTTTCCCCTTTTCCCTCATTACACATTGGTCACTTCACTCGGCTGAAGTGTTACGAAAAAGGTTGTTGACGGGTTTGGGGAGGGACGATATAATTAACTAAGTCGATCAAGGTAATTGGGATAACTAATGCTCGTCTCACAGAAGTGCCAATACGCGTTGCGGGCCGTCTTCGAACTGGCCAAGCGCAATGGCGGCGAAGCGGTAAAGATTGGGGACATCGCCCAGGCCCAGGCGATCCCTGCTCGATTCCTGGAGATCATCCTCGGTCAGTTGAAGCAGGCCGGCTTCGTGGAATCGAAGCGAGGGGCGGAGGGGGGGTACTTTCTGGTCCGGCCGCCAGGGCAGTTAAGCGTGGGTGAGGTGCTGCGTTTTGTCGAGGGTCCTATCGGCCCGGTGGCCTGCGTCGCGGGCGATTCAGGCGAGAAATGCACACTTCAGGGGGAGTGCGTCTTCATGCCCATGTGGAAGAAGGCACAGAAGGCGATGGCAGACGTGTACGACACCACCACGTTCGAGAATCTCGTGGACGAGTATCGGCGGACGCGGGAGCAATACGTACCGCTTTATGCGATTTAGGTAACACTTCAGCCGAGTGAAGTGACCAATGTGTAATGAGGAAAAAGGGGAAAGGGGAAAAAGGGGAAAGGCAAACTGATGTGACTACGGCTTCGTCCAGCTTGGAAATTGCTCACTTCCCCTTTCCCCCCTTTTCCATTTTCCCTCTCCTTACACTCCACTTCAGATGGTTAAACAGTTACCGATTTAGCCCGGATTATTCAAGAATTCGGGAATTCTTGAGCCTCCAAGGGTATCTAA
>CAZUAM010000397.1:0-6915 GCA_964618095.1 uncultured Planctomycetaceae bacterium
CGCCAGGGTCCCCCCTTCGATATAGCTGCGATAGGTCCACTCGTCGCCCGTGTTGATCCCCTTGTCGGTCGGCTTGCCGTCGCGATCGTGGAAGCGGAGTTTGCCGTAGACAGGCACGCGGGCAACGAACTGGCCTTGCGGGGGCCCGATCTGATAGGTGACCTTGTCGCCGGATTTCTCGATCTTCAAGTCGTGCCAGTGCCCCTGTTCCATGTCCAGCCGGCCTCGCCCGGAAGCGTCGATGAACACGTCGTGCCGATGTCCGTGCACCCGGCTGGTGCGGCCTTTGCGGGTGGGGGGTTGGTCGTCGTCGGCCTGTACGAGCTGGAGGTCGGCCCCGGTCAACTGGTGCGTGTGCCGGAGGAGCCGCTTCACAAAGGGGTAGAAGAACAGGCCCATGATCACCAGCAGCAACGTGGCGATGGTCGTGAAGCCGAGCATCCGGCCGAGCACCACCTCGCTGGGGCGAACCGGCTTGGTGACGATCGTGTGCAAGGTTTGGTTCTTGATATCCGCCGGCAGGCTCATGGTGCTCAGAGCCATCGCCAAGGCCAACACCAGGTAGCTGGTGGCCGTGAGCACGAAGTTCAGATAAAGCCGCGCGGGATGGGAGCTGCCCGGATTCAGGAACCAACCGGCAAACACCAGAATCAGGATGAATACGGCGAAGGCCACCACCACCCGAAGGCGGATCGACTCCTTGACGGCCAGCCACCCCAGGGCCCAAACCCGGCGGGGGGAGATCCTCACCAGGTCGGCTGCCCCGGCGGCCAACAGCCGCCCCGTCTTCCCCACCGCGACCACCGGTCCTTTGCGGAGCGCGGCGAATAACCAGCCGATCACGATCCCTGCGATGATCAGGGTCGCGACCACCAACAGCCAGCCCAAGAGGCTCAAGGGAATCCAAGTCAGGAAGGGCTGGATTTCAGTTTCGACGGGCATGGTTTAGGATTCTGCCTAGGATTCTCGCGTTCGTCGTACGCGACGGCCGGGATGGGCCTCACTTTCACGAACGACCTTGAGGAACAATTCCTCCAACGTGGTGTTGGGATTGTCGATGGAAACCAGCTTGCCGTTGTGTCGCTCGATCAGGTCCTTGACCTGTTGCTGGAGTTCCTGGCTCAATTTGGAGGTCCGGATTTGGGTCTCTTCGCGGACTTTCACCAGGCTGTCTACCCGGCCCAATTCCTTCAGCTCCCCCTGGTGCAAAATGGCGATCCGATCGCAGATGTCCTGGACGTCATCCAGGCGGTGGCTGCACATGAGGATCGTTTTGCCTTCCTCCCGAAGGCTGAGGATGGTGTCCTTCATCTGGCGGACGCCGAGCGGATCCAGGCCGGTGGTGGGCTCGTCGAGCAAGATCAGCTCGGGGTCGTTAATCAGGGCCTGTGCCAGCCCGATCCGCCGTTTCATGCCCTTGGAGTATTCCTTCAACTGCCGCCGCTTGGCCCAGCCCAATCCGACCAGCTCGAGCAGCTCAAAGGTTCGCTGGCGGCGGACCGCCCGGGAGATGTTGAACAGCCGGCCGTAGAAATCGAGCGTCTCCTCGGCGTTGAGGAATTTGTAGAAATCGGACTCCTCGGGGAGGTATCCGATCCGCTCGTTTTTGGTGACCTCGGTGGCATTTTGGCCGAAGACCAGTGCCTGGCCGCTGGTAGGAAACAGCAGCCCCAGGAGCAATTTGATGGTGGTCGTTTTGCCCGACGCGTTGGGCCCCAGAAGCCCAAGAATTTCCCCTCTGCGGACCTCCAAGTCGAGGGCCTTCAGGGCCCGGACCTTCTGCCGACCCCAGAAATCCCGGTAGACTTTGGTGAGATTCCGGGTTTCAATGACGACGTCTGACTGCATGAAGTGCCTCGTGATCGCGCGGTTCGAGACTGGTTATTTACGTTACTGGCAGCCTGAAAGTTCGGCCATCATGACGAGGCTGCAAATTGTTCAATATACGCGCACCGCTTGAGGGTTTCAAGAGGTGCTGTGCGCCACGTCAGCGGGGCATCATGGCACCCACAGTGGCGTACCAACGGATGTGTCCGAGACACACGGGACAGTTGGAGGTAAATTGGTTTGTGCTTGAGGGTAGTCAGCCACATGGTCGGCCAATCTTCGCCACCGCCGTCGTGGCGGGGCGGATTGCCGCCGGACCGGAAGGCGGGGTACGCCTTCAGACCGATATCTGCTGTCCCAGAGCCGACGCGGGAGAATCGGTGCAGTCCCCCATATTTCCAAAGGAGATCATGCCATGTCGTGTAATCATCGCGCTCGAACGTGCTTGTTGATGCCGCTGATTTTGCTTTTGGGCGGTGGGGTTTCGCCCGGGCAGGAAACCCCGCTGGAGAAGGATCCGGTACTGCTGTCCCTGGATGCCAAAGTCAGCCAGTTTCTCAACGGCGTCTCGATGGGAGAGACGCAGAACGCGTACAAGGAACTCCTGGCCGGCAGCCGACTGATCGAGCAGGACAAGGCACTCAAGGAGCTGACCGAGGAGACCCAACAGCTCCAGACGAAGTACGGCCGTTACTGCGGCTTGGAGCAGATCGCGGCGAAGCGGGTGGGCAGAGATCTGGTATTGTTTCGATACCTCTACAAGTGCAAGGACTTCCCGGTCGTCTGGTACTTCGCTTTCTACCGCACCCCCCCGCGTGGCGAAACCCCGCCCGAAAAGGCCCCCTGGCGCGTGGTCACCGTCCGCTTCGACACCGAGCTGGAACTGCTGGCGTGGTGAGAGTATCACGGCTCAGCTCCCGGGGCCAAGGATCCTGAGGTGGGCATGGCCCGCATACTCGCTCACCTCGATCCCAGGAACCGCAGTCCCCGGGAGTGGGGGGGGCAGGTAGTGCCTACTTCCTCAGATCTGTGATTTGGGTGGCAATGAATTGCCACCCCCACCGGCCTCCGACCGCTGCCTACTCCCTTCGGCCGATTTCCTCCTCGAGATACTCCACCGCCTTGAGCAACTGCTTGTCGTTGTCGATGGAGAGATCGTCGTCGGGGGGTACGCCGTGGGGCGGCTTGTGACCGTCGCGACGGAAGCGCCAGAGGCGGAGCCGGGTCAGCTCCTCACCCTCGACGACGACCTTGTAGCCTTCATCCGGCGTTACCCCCCAGTCGTCTTCTTCGGTGGCACCTTTGACGCGGTGGATGTTCTTCTTGCTGGGGCGCCAGTAGCTAGCGGTGGTCAGCTTCAAGGCGCCTTTTCTGCCCTCCAGGTTGATCACCTCCTGGACGGTTCCCTTGCCATAAGTCCGTTGGCCCACAACCACCGCTCGCTTGTGATCCTGCAAGCAAGCAGCCACGATCTCGCTGGCGCTGGCGCTGTACGGGTTGACCAGCACGGCCATGGGGAAGTTGCGGAAGGTGCCTTTCTTGGTGGCTTTGGTGATCTCCTCCCCACCCCGGCGGCGCGTGGTAACGATCACCCCGGAGTCGATGAACAGATCGCACACCGCCTTGGCCGCCATGAGCTCCCCGCCCGGATTGTCCCGCAGATCGAGGATCAATCCCTGCACGTCGGGCTCGATCAGTTCAAGTGCCTGGCGAAGTTCGTCGGGGGTCTTTTTGGCGAAGGTGGTGATCCGCAGGTAACCGATCCGATCATGTCCCTGGAGGAAGAAGTCCCAGGACCCGTCGGTGTTTCGGACGTCGCCCAACAGCGTATTCGCCTGGATGATGGCCCGAACGATCTTGATCTCTAGCGGTTCTTGCTGTCCTTCGTGAAGGATGGAGAGGGTCAGCGGCTGTCCGGGTTTTCCGCGCATTCGGGCGACGGCGTCATCTGCGGACAGTCCTTGGGTGCTTTGGCCGTCGATTCTGAGGATTTTGTCCCCGGCGCGGATTCCGGCCTCGTAGGCCGGCGTGCCGACCAGCGGGCGGACTACCGTCAGTTGGCTGGTTTTCGGGTCGAAGAGGACCTCAATCCCGATGCCCCCGAACTCCTGCTCGATCCTTTCCCAGAATTCCGACAACCTCTTGGGGGCGATGAAGGCGGAATAGTCGTCCAGCCGGCTGACCATGCCTTCCATGGCTCCTTCGAACAGCTCGTCCTGCGCGATCGGCTCCACGAAGCGCCGCTCGATTTGGGCCATCGCGTCGACAAAGGTCCGGCCATAAGGGTTGTGCTGCACCTTTTGGTAGCAGATCAGCGAGACAACACCGACCATCGCCAGCAAGAAGAGAGTTCGACGAGGCATGGGTGTGGCTCCGTGGGAGGGGAGGAAAAGCCGATCGTCCCTCGGCCCTTTATGCTACCGGGGGAGGGCAGGGCGGGGCAAGGGGCACCCCGCGGCGGCCCGCACGTTCAGTCCGGATTATTTGCGGGGATAGGGGCAGGGAGGACCGGCTGCAGTCTGCTGGACCGCATGAATGCGGTCACTACGAGCCGGTTGGACGAAAGTTTACAATTCAGCGGTATTGGGACTAAAGGGAGTTGCACGATTCTGGGAGTGGAGCGTTTAGCCGCCGCGGCTACGCGGTGGCAAATCCCGGCGTGACCGCCGGGGCTAAACATCGCGGAATTCCCGGAATCACGAAATCCTGTTTAGGGTATCCGGCCCGGGGCCTTCGGTGCCCCACCCCCAATCGCAAAGTCAGAAATCGCCCGGCCCCTGCCAGTTCAATCCTTGAGGTCCAGGAAGACGTCCTCCGAGAGCCGGCGTTGGGCGGCCGCGCCGTATTCGTCGCGGCGGCGGCGTTTGCCCACGGCGTGCCAAGGGCCCACCTCTGCCAGTTCAGGCATGAGTTCGATCAGTTGGTCGACCATGGTTTGGGCCAACCGGCGGACCCGCACCTGCTTGGTCTGCGTCAGGATTGCCTGGACGGTCTTCATCACGCGGACCAGTTGGGCCCGCTTCAAGACGGGTGTCGAGAGCGGATCATCCGCTTCGACCAGCAGCTCGGCCACCGGAACGTCCAGCGCCTTTTGCCACTCGTACAACTTACTGAGAGGCATGTCGGCTGTTTCGCGTTCCTGGAGCCTCACCGTGGCAACCTCGGTGTTCAAACGCCGTGCCACGGTGCGCCGCGAGATCCCTTGCAACCGGCGGACCGTACCCAGTCGGTGCAGTGGAGGTTTGCCGGTGGGGACCTTTGGCGCGTCGGGTTGTCCGACCCCAGACGCACTGCAATTCACGATACCCATCACAACTCCCTCCCTCTTTCGCGGCTGGCGGTAAGCCGCGAACGGGAACCGGCAAGAAAACGACGCACTCGATCGAGAAAGCACCGCGGTCTCAGCTAAGAACTAGCCGGTTCCTGAGGCGACGCCGCTTGCCCGATAACCGACGTCGCACCAAACTGACCCGTCGGCGAAGTGCCAACTTGAAGGTTGCAAAGACGAGATTACCCGAGAAACCGCAACCTTCAGCTTAATCATATCGCGCGGGCGAAAACTTGACAAGTAGCGCTGGGGAGTGGGATAGCATGCCCAGCAGACAGAATCCCGTCGTCAGAGGGAAGATGGCAACCCATTGTCAGAGGGAATGCGTACGAAAAGTCCCTTGCCCAATCTCTCCCAATGTGAAAGGTCGGAGAGAAATTGCCTACTCGCCCAGGGCGAAGTTCTTCAATCTGGCCAAATAGTTGGGGCGATTTGGCTGGCTCGAACCGTGCAACTGCTCCATCGTCCGGCGGTCGATCATCTGGTAGCCGGCCTGAAATACGGGGTGTCCGGCGCTGAAGCGGGTCCACTTGCGGGCGATCGGCACTCGCCAGTAGTCCGGGAGAGGCTGCTGCTGGCTGGCCGCGTGCCAAAGCCTGGGAATCCCCTCGACCGCCGAACTGCCGGTTTCGTCGGGCACGAAGATAATCTCACCGCTGGTTTGTTTAAGGCCCGTATGAATGGCCGCCTCACGCCCCAGGCATCTGCCGTGGCGCAGCGCGTGGACCTGCGGAAAGTGCCGGGTCAGTTCGTGAGCTACTTCACTGGTGGCGTCGGCCGAGCCGTCGTCGACGATCACCAGCTCGAACCGCTCGGTCAGGTCTGAGACCACCTCGAGGATCTCCAGCACCGTGGCGGCCAGCGTGGCCTGGGCGTTGTGCACCGGCAGGAGGACAGTCAGCGAGCGATCCAAAGGTCTTCCTTTCAGTAGCGAGGGGAAAGGAGGTCGCGCTGGTAGTAGATGTCGGACCCCCGCCCGGCGACACTCCAGAGAAGCCCAAAGCGGCCTTGTTGCGCGATTCATGCCGGTCAAGGCCGATCGTTCCACATGCGTGGTCGCCTGGGGTGAGGAATGTAACGGCGGAGACGATTGTCTGCGTCACCGACCCCCAATTGGAGGCAAATTATTGGCGTCCTACGGGCGTCCCCTGGCAAGCGCTCGCCGGGCCGGCTATCCTACAGTGTTTCGATGATATGAAAAACCCGAACCTTGACGCGGCCCGCGGCCTCAACGATAGCAGCGCAAGCACCGGCGCGCAGGACGCGAGCCCCTTGGCAGTGAGGTTCCAAAATGGCCGAACTACCCCAAACAGGTCCCGACTTTGCCAAGGCCGGCGGGCTGCTGCCGGCGATCGCCCAGGATGCCGAAACCGGTGAGGTGCTGATGATGGCCTATATGAACGCCGAGAGCTACGCCGAGACCGTAGCCACCGGCCGGGCCGTCTATTACAGCCGCAGCCGGAATCAACTGTGGCGCAAAGGCGAACAAAGCGGCCACGTTCAACAGGTTCGCGCCATCTACCTCGATTGCGACCGCGACACGATCCTCCTGAAAGTCCGGCAGATCGGCGGCGCCGCCTGCCACCAAGGCTACCGAAGTTGCTTCTTCCGGCAGGTCACCCCCGACGGGCTCCAAGTAGTGGGCCAGCGGGTGTTTGATCCCGACGAGGTGTATGGGGACAGTGGGGATTAGGGATTTGGGGATTAGGGATTTGGGATTTGGGATTTGGGATTTGGGATTTGGGATTTGGGATTTGGGA
>CAZUAM010000398.1:0-6910 GCA_964618095.1 uncultured Planctomycetaceae bacterium
ATAGGTACAACAAAAGGATGAACAGTGCCAGGAAGAACGGGATCGTATAGTAAGGGAGGAGAATAGTGGACTCCACGTAGCCGGCATAGATCTCCTCACCCGAAAGCTTCGACGCCTTGTTCCCCAGCTTGCTTTTCACCACCAAGTAGACGTCCTGGGGGACAAAGGTCCCGTCCTCGAGCCGATAGTACGTGCGACCTTCGAGAACATTGAGGGTGTCCGCCTCTTTTGCGACTCTGTACACGGCAGCCTGATCGGTGATCAACCATCTGCTGCCTTTCTCTTTGGCCGAAACCGTTGCACTCTCAGAAAGGCCAATCCCGTGATTCTCGAACTCCGTACGCAAGTTTCCAGAGATCGTGCCGCTGTCCAGCTCGTCCCGGAACTCCACGCCGAGGCCAAGGAGCACCGGACCGTCCAGCACGGCTATCGGCCGGGAGGGATCCTCCAGTGGCAGGTCTTCCCGGATGTCTTTCAGCCGCCATACCAGCCCGTTGCGGACCCAGCGGGTCACCGGCTCCAGTACGTAACTGTCGGTGGTGCTGATCACCCAGACGAAGATCAGGATCGTGAACAGAGGGGGGGAAATAACCGCCAATCCGCGGAGCACCGCCTGGCGGAAGGGATGCTGGGCAGGCTTGTTGTTCTGATTCGAGTTGTCGAGGTCAATTGCCATACAGTCTATTGTTCTCCTTGGCCGGTGAGCGACAAGGGGCCGTGCTTCGGGCACCAACCCGGCAATTCTACGTCGAGTCCGTCCCTTGGGCCCTGGCCACCACGGCGGCGGCCACCACGGCGGCACCGGCCTCCTTGAGCATCTTGGCGGCCTCGCTACACGTGGCCCCGCTGGTCAAGATATCGTCAACCAGCAGGACTCGGAGACCTTCTAAATCGTAGCCCGCCCTCACACGAAAGGCCCCGCGGACGTTCCGGAATCGCTCGCTCGGGCCCAAGTTGGCCTGTGGCAATGTGTTACGGCACCGCGAGAGCACCCGCCGGCCCACCGCAACACCCAGGCATCGGCCCAGGCAGTCGGCCAGAATCTCCGGGCTGTTGGTGCCCCTCCCCAGCCGCCGGGCCCAGTACATCGGCACCGGTGCGATCAGGTCTGCGCCCAGCTCGGCCAATTGGCGGCCGCGGCGCAGGGCCAACAGCCGGCCTATCGCCCCAGAAAGCGATTCCCCCGAGGGCCGCTTCATTCGCAGGACCACCTTGCGGAGCTCGGAATAATAGCCCCCCAGAGTGATGACCGTGTCGAATTTCAGCCGGGTCCCTCGGCAGAGCCGGCATCTACCCGGCGGCGCGCCGTCGGCCGAGTCGATCGCGCCGCAGCGGGGACAACCGGGCCACAATTCGGGCCCCAGTAACAGGCGACAGTCGGCACACAGCAGAAGGCCGTCCTCGTTTGGCGCCACATCGGCCTCGCACCACGCGCAGCGCGGCGAAAACACCAAGTTCAGCCCGCCCGCCGTAAAGCGAGTGGCACTCCGACGGAAATAGTGAACCAATCGGGCCACTGGATCATCTTCTAAAAGCAAGGAGCAACCCATCGCCGGGTCGGCGTCCGAACGGGCCACTTTGTCCGGGCGTATCCATGATACCAAGTCTCGGGTACGGTGGGGCGCCCAGACCGCGATGGTCAAACGCCTTGACTCGCATGGGCCGGTTACCTATGCTGCTGCCTCGAACGTCTTACCATCATGGGCCAGAAAGTGCCACAATCCATGCCCCACCAAGGCGACCTGAGCCGGCGAGCACGTTGGGCTGGAGGCCAGCCGATCGCCAACCTCTTGATGGCCAAGACCCTGGCCCACCCCGAGTTGGTCTCCCTGGCCGCCGGCTTCGTCGATCACCAGACGCTGCCGGTCGAGCCCACCCGCCAGGCACTCGACGCCATCTGGTCGGACCCCGAGCAGGCCCGGGCCGGCTTGCAGTACGGCACCACCATCGGCTACCCGCCGCTGAGGGAGGCGGTGCTGGAGCGGATGCTCAAGGCCGACGGCCGCAGCCGCCGTGAGTTGAACGTCTCGCTCGAACAGGTGGTGATCACCGCCGGCAGCAACCAACTGCTGTTTCTGCTCAGCGATACGCTACTTGACCCCGGCGACGTGGTGATCTGCGGTGCCCCGAGCTATTTCGTCTATCTGGGAACCCTGGGAAATCTGGGTGCCCGGGCCATCGGTGTCGAGATCGACCAGTACGGCCTGATTCCCGAGGCCATCGAGGACGAGTTGGCCCGACTGGAAGCCGCCGGGGAGCTCGGCCGGGTCAAGGCGATCTACGTGACCACCTACTACGACAACCCCAGTGGGGTGACCTTGTCCTCCGAACGGCGGGCTGCACTGGTGGAAATCGCCCGGCGATGGTCCCGCCAAAGCAAAATCTACGTCATCGAAGACGCCGCCTACCGGGAGCTCCGCTACTACGGCCAAGACACGGCGAGCCTGCGGGCGTTCGATCCCCAGGGAGACACGGTGATTCACGCCGGGACCTTTTCCAAGTCGTTCTCGCCGGGGATCCGTGTCGGCTGGGGAATCTTGCCGCCGAAGCTCCTCGATCCGCTCCTGGCCCAAAAGGGAAACCTCGACTTCGGCTCACCAAACTTCAATCAGCACTTGATGGCCAGGGTGCTCCAGATGGGGCTCTTCGACCCGCACCTCGAGCGGCTCCGCGACGGCTACCGCCAGAAGATCGACGCCACCTTGGACGCGGCCGACCAGTTGCTGGCCCCGATCGGGGGAATCGAGTGGGTTCGCCCGACCGGAGGGCTGTACGTCTGGTTGCGTCTGCCGGAAGAGATCGACACCGGGCTTTCGGGCCCCTTGTTCAACCGGGCCGTCGGGGAAGGGGTCCTCTATGTCCCCGGGGAGTATTGTTATTCCAAAGACGCCTTCCCATCGGCCGGGCATCGGACGTGCCCCCCCGATGGGCGACCGAGGAAGAACATGATCCGATTGAGCTTCGGAATCCAGTCCTGCCGGAGCATTCGCCGGGGGATCGAGGCGCTGGCCCGGGCAATCCGCCAGGTGTCCTGATGTTGATCATCGACCGCTACCTGCTGCGCCAATTCATCAAGACGTTCGTGATCTGTTACCTCAGCCTGACCGGACTGTACATCGTCTTCGACGCCTTTACCCATCTCGACGAGTTTCTTAACTACAGCGAACGTAGTGAGGGGTTGTTATCGCTGATGGGTTCGTACTACGCCTACCAGTCGATCCTGTTCTTCGAGCTGACTAGCGGGTTGTTGACGCTGGTGGCAGCCATGTTCACGCTGGCCTGGATCCAACGCCACAACGAGTTGACGGCACTGATGTCGGCCGGCATCTCCCGGATCCGCGTGGTGCTGCCGGTAATCTCGGCGGCGGCGGTAATCGCCCTGCTGGCCACGGCCAATCGCGAGCTGGTGATCCCCAGGATTCGCGACCAACTGGCCCGCCGACCCAGCAATCTGATGCGCGACCACGGTCAGCGGTTGCAGCCCCGATACGACAACCAGACCGACGTGCTGATCCGCGGCAAGACGGTCTACGGCGACCGCCAGCGAATCGAACAACCCGATTTCCTCTTGCCCGATAAGCTCAGTCAATACGGCAACAAGCTGGCGGCCGAAAACGCCTTCTACAATCTGCCGCAGCAAAACCGCCCGGGAGGATACCTGCTGGAAAACGTCGCGCAGCCCAGGGACCTCGACAACCGACCCTCGTTGCGGTTGGACGACCAGCCTGTACTGATCACCCCCCGTGACGCCGACTGGCTCGAGCCCGACCAGTGCTTTCTGGTCAGCGACGTGAGCTTCGAACAGTTGACCGGCGGTCAGGCCTTCCGCAAGTTTTCTTCCACGGCGCAGTTGATCTCGGGCCTTCGCAACCGGAGCCTGGACTTCGGGGCGGACGTTCGCGTGGCGATCCACTCGAGGATGGTTCAGCCGTTTCTGGACGTGACGCTGTTGTTCCTGGGCCTGCCGCTGGTCGTCTCGCGCGAAAGCCGCAACGTGTTTCTGGCCATTGGGATGTGCATCGGCGTGGTCACCGTCTTCCTGCTGGTGGTGATCGGCTTCCAGCACCTGGGCTCGATTTACCTGGTCGACCCCGCCTTGGCGGCCTGGACACCGCTGATCCTGTTCGTCCCGCCGGCCGTGTGGCTGGCCGAGTCGATGTGGCGCTAGCAGAAACGCACCCAGGCGATTTTCCAGAAACAGCGGCAGTGCAATTGCCGCCTAAAAAGCCCGCCCCCTGAATGGACAGGATCCCCCGCACGCAGTCCCGGGGCCTTGCAGCCTTGTGGCCGGTTGCCTGAATTCCCGGACACCGCCCTGCGACCCTCCCGGCCACTGGCTATTAAAAGCCGTCCCAAACGCCTCCCCCATCGCTGCCTGCCGGGGCGCCGCTAGTGGATTCCCTTTTTGGGGGCGCCGGCTGCCCACGGCCCGCTCCCGGCGATTCCGGCCTTCGAACCCTCGAGAATATCCCGCCACGATTCGATCTCTGCCCGGAACCCGGGTTCCCTCCGGCCGCCTGGGCGACTTGACCGCTTACCTCCGCCTTGGCGATTTCGCTGCCCTTCTCCGGCTGTTTCAGGGCCTCCAGACATTCACCTGGCGTAATCATGCCGTCGTTGTTCAGGTCGTACCCGGTAAACTGGGACACCGCTGCGGCCGTCCAGAAGCCGGGAGACTCAAACTCGGCCATGGCCACCTGGCCATCGGCGTTGGTGTCCTTACGGGCAAACCAGTCGGGCAGTCCCTCGGGCAGTTGTTCGGTGGGCGTCCGGAAGCGATAGGACTTCGGCCGCTCGGAATTGTCCGAACCGGACCCGGAACGACCGGAGCCGGATGACCCGTCGGACCCCGCCCGGTTCTGACCGAAGCCGCCCCGGCTGAAATCCCCCAGTCGGCGGGCCAACTCGTCTGCCTTGACCACGCCGTCGTGGTTGCGGTCGGCCTGCTTGAAATCACCCCACCTCTCGTTCCACTCGTCTTTCTCCAGCCGCTGGTTGTGGTTCTTGTCGGCCTGCCGCATCATGGCCTCGGCCCAGCGGCGGACCCTCTCGTCTGGCTCGCCTCTCCGCGAAGAAGAGTTGCGGGAGGAAGAATTTCGGGCGGAAGAGGATGAAGCCGTCCGCGGCCCGGACCGTGAAGAAGATCTGGCCGTGCCGCCGGAGTCGTCGGGGGCCCGCTCGCCGAACTCCACGACGGGGGCCAGGTCCAGCTCCACGCCGAAACCGGGAACCAGTGGGTCCGCGGAGGCCTTCGTACCTCCCGAACTGTCCGAGTCGTCGTTCTCTCGGGCGCTTCTGGCCACCGCTTCCCGAAAGCGACGGACGGAAATCGGAAATTTCGGCTCGATCCCTGCCCTTCGGGCCATCATCTCGACGAAGAATCTCCGGCGGCCATCGACTTCATTTTCCTCGACCCGGCCGTTGCGATTGGCGTCCAATTCCTGCAGAAGGCGTTCGAACCTCGCCTGGCCGTCTTCGCCGCCGAAAGGCCCCCCTCTCCGCCCCCGATCATCACCCGAAGGTGGTCCTCCCCGGCCGCGAGGCTCGCCCGGCGGTCCCCCCGGGCCGCGAAAGCCACCCGCGGGTCCTCCCTGTCCGGGAACCGAGCCCCTCCCCCCTCCGGGGCCGCGAAACTCGCCCGGCGGTCCTCCCCGGCCACGAAAGCCACCCATGGGACCTCCCTGCCCGGGAACCGAGCCCCGGTCTCCTCCCTCACCGCCGGGTCCCCCCTGCATGCCCCGACCGCCCCGCCGTCCGCCCCCTCTCTGGCCGAAGACCGGGTCGGCAGCGAAAGCCACCGCTGCAAGGGTCAACAAGGCGATCCCAACCGACAAGCTCCTGTTTCTTCGCATCTGACTCCCCTTTCGGGAACGGATCCGCAGGCCGGAATATCCCAACCCATCCCCAATCTTAGCGGAATGGAGGGATCTGCCAAGCGCCAACCCTGGGTGCTCTCCCGCTGGGCTGATCGTTCGGACTAGGCCCATGGGACTTAAACCCCGGGCCGGTTCCTAGGTTTCGCGTTCCCGTCCACGGAAGGGGGCGAAACCGAATGCGAGTCCCGGGGTTTATTAAGGGGGAGTCCGGGCCGCAGTGTAGCTGCCCGGTGTGTGGTCGGTTCTTATTTTCGGTCCGTTTTAAGAAAGGAGCGCGAGATGACCCGATTCCCACGTCCATTTGTTCTGATTTTGGGGTTCTTGACGGTCTTGTCTATCTGCCTGGCCGCGCAGGCCGCCGGCCAGGCCCGCGGCCAGCGGGGGCCGGGCGGCCGCAGCATGTTCGGGGGCATGATGCCCGGCGGTGGTCTCACCCTCCTTGGGGTGGCCAGCAACGAGCAGGTCCAGGAGAAGCTGGGGCTCAAGGGGCAGGCGGGTGCGATTCGCAAGCTGATCGAAGCGGGGCGGGGCCCGAGAGGCCGGGGCTTGCCGGAGGGCTTTAGGGACATGACCCCCGAGCAGCGGGAGGCAGCAGCCAAAGAGATGCGCGCGGCCCGCGATAAAGCGCGGAAAGAGCAGGAAGCCATGACCGCCGAGCAGCGGGAAGCGGCGCGCAAAGAGGCGCGCGCGGCCCGCGAGAAAGCCCAGAAAGAGCAGGACGCCAAACTCAAGGGTTTGGTGGGGGAGGCGAAGTACAATCAACTGGTCGAGATGCGGGCTGGGCTGGTGTTGCAGCAGAGCGGGCCGACGGCCGTGCTCGACCCAGGCATCGCCGCGCTGCTGAAACTGACCGACAAACAGAAGAAGGCGATTCAGAAGGTCATTGAGAAGTACAATGAGGACCGGGGGAAGCTGTTCGAGGGGTTTCGCCCCACCCGTCGTGGCGGCGCCGGTGGCCCCAGCGTAAGCCCGCAGGTGGTTTTTGTGGCCGCGCGCGAGGGCGTCCTGTACCCAGCAGCCGGGCAGGCTGGTTT
>CAZUAM010000399.1:0-6886 GCA_964618095.1 uncultured Planctomycetaceae bacterium
AACTCGGAGCCCTCCCCGAGCCCGAATTCACCCACGAATTCTGGTGAGGAGGCCCTTTTTTCTTCTTCCTGCCGCTTTGACTCCCTGTTTCTCTTCTCGTCGACTTTTCCCATTTGGGCTTCGTACTTTTGCTTGAGGCGTTTTTCGGCCTTCGCTTGAGTCGCCGCCTCAATCTGCTTTACTTGGGCTTTGTGCTGTCGGTCCTTTTGGAGAAGCTTCCGCCTCGCTTCCACCTCCTTCTTTTTGAGCTAGTCCAACCGTTTTCTTGTCTCTGACCTAGCTTGAGTCAGTGCCTTTCGCCGCGCGATTTCCTGTTGCTTTCGCAGCTGGTCTCGATGTTGATCACTAAGCTCCTTTTTCAGTTGCCTTTTCTCTTGTTCGAGAAAGGGACTCGCAAGTCTCTTCATCTTCAGCTCGATTTGCCTTTGGGAGAGCCCCGCTGGCAACGTCTGACCACACAAGGGACATTTCTTTGGCATCTTTGGACCCCTTCTGAATCTGAAACGCCAACTATTGTCCGTACGCCTCGGCGCAAATACCGCGTCGACGACTGTCCGGGGGGGCCTTCCTGCTTATTGAAATGGTTCCGTAGCCCCGGTCCACCCCTTTTGTCGCCTGTGGCGCGCGCCCGAACACTTGCGTCCCCACAAGCAATTGATTATAGCACACGAATTGGCGGTGCCAAGCCCCACCGACTACAGTCGGTGGGCGTTGGGTCCGCGTGGTTAGGGGGCCGCGATCCGCTCCTTGCCCATCAGCGGCCGCAGCACCTCGGGGATCGCCACCGAGCCGTCGGCCTGCTGGTGGTTTTCGAGGATGGCGATGGCGGCCCGGCTGATGGCCACCGCGGTGCCGTTGAGCGTGTGGACGAACCGGGTGCCCTTCTCGCCCTTGACCTTGTAGCGGATGTTCAGTCGCCGGGCCTGGTAGTCGGTGCAGTTGGAGGTGCTGGTGATCTCGCCGTACTCGCCGCGGCCGGGCATCCAGGCCTCGAGGTCGAATTTCCGATAGGCGGGCCCGCCCAGGTCACCGGTGGCCGTGTCCACCACCCGATAGGGAACGCCCAGGGAGTCGAACAGCCGGCACTCTATGTCGCGAAGCTGCTCCAGCATCGCGTCGCTTTCGTCCGGCAGGGTGAAGGCGAACATCTCGACCTTGGTAAACTGGTGGACGCGAAACAGTCCCCGGGCGGCCCGGCCGTGGGCCCCGGCTTCGGTGCGGAAGCAATGGCTGATGCCGCAGAGCTTGATCGGCAACTGTTCGGCGTCAACGGTCTGTCCGGCCAGCAGACCGCCCAAGGTGATCTCGGCCGTGGCCACCAGGCTCAGGTCGGTGTTTTCGATGCTGTAGATTTGGGTCTCCGGCCCGCGGGGAATGAAGCCGACGCCTTCGAGGATTTCGTTTCGGGCCAGATCGGGGGTGGCGGTCAGTGTGAAGCCTTCGGCCAGGAGGATCTCCAGGGCGTAGCGTTGCAGGGCCAGCTCCAGCAGGACCATCTCGTTGCGGAGGAAATAGAACCCGTGCCCGGCCACCCGGGCCCCGCCCTCGAAGTCCACAAGGTCGAGCTTCTCGGCCAGCTCGACGTGATCCAGGGGCTTAAAGTCGAACTCCGGCCGGGGGGTCTTGCCCTGGAAGAGTTCCCGGTTGGCCGTCTCGTCGGCGCCGACCGGTGCGTCGGGGTGGGAGAGGTTGGGGACGGAACGATGCAGCGCGTCGAGCTCCTCGCAGATCATCTCCAACTCTTCGCGGCCCTCGGCGACCAGCTCGCGGAGCTGGCGCCCCTCGGCCTTCAGCGCTTCGCGCTGGGCGTCATCTTCGGCCTTGCCGATCGACCGGGCAACCTCGTTCGCCTTTCGATTCCGCTCTTCGAGCCTGATCTGTTTGCCCTTGCGGGCGTGTTCCAGCACCACGAAACGGTTGACGTCGATTTCGACGCCCCGGTTCGCGCAGTTCTGTTTGACCAGTTCCACGTTTTCGAGGATAAACTTGCGATCGAGCATGGCCCAGGTAGTGGAGAGTGGAGAGTGGATAGTGGAGAGTGGAGAGTGGAGAGTGGAGAGTGGGATCGCTTAGTCCGAAATTTTGCTCAATTCTTCCCACAGTCGCGCACTGGCCTTGATGCCCCGGTGGAAGTCGGCCAGCGCGAACTTCTCGTTGGGGCTATGGGCGTTGTCGTCGTCGTGGCCCCAACCCAGCAGTAGCGTATCGACTTTCAGCACCTCGTGGAAGGTGCCCACGATGGGGATGGACCCGCCCTCGCGGGTAAACACCGGCCGGCGTCCGAAGGCGTGCTCGATCGCCCGGGCGGCCGCCTCGACGTAGGGGCTGTCCAACGGGATCAGCACGCCGGGCGACCCGTGCAAGCCGCTCAGTTCCCATCGGATGCCCGGGGGACACAACTCGGCCAGCCGCTTTCTCAGTCCGGCGGTGATCTTCTGGGGGTCCTGGTCGGGGACCAGTCGGAAGCTGAGCTTGGCCCCGGCGGTTGCGGGGATAATCGTCTTGGCCCCTTGGCCCTGGTAGCCGCCCCCCAGGCCGTTGAGGTCGAAGGTCGGACGAGTCCAGCGGCGCTCGAGGATCGTGTAACCTGCCTCGCCGGTCGCAGCCTCCACGCCGATCTGCTCGAGGTACTCTTGCTCGTCAAAGTCCAGCGAGGCCAGCTCCTCACGCTCCCGGTCCGACAACGGCAGGACGTCGTCGTAGAAGCCGGGAATCCGGACCTTCCCCTGGTCGTCGACCAGGCCGGCGAGCATCCCGGCCAGGGCGTTGGCCGGGTTGGTCACCGTGCCGCCGAAGGAGCCGGAATGCAGGTCGCGGTTCGGGCCCGTAAGCCGCAGCTCGTAGCAGGCGATGCCCCGCAGCCCGTAGGTGATCGCCGGTTGGCCCGGCCCGAACTGGGCACCGTCGCTGATCACCACGCAATCGCAAGCCAACCGCCTGGCATTTTCGGCGATGAACTGTTCCAGGCCGTCGCTGCCCACCTCCTCTTCGCCCTCGACGACGAACTTTAGATTCAGCGGCAACCGGCCCTCGGTCTCGATCCATGCCTCGGCACTCTTGACGTGGGTCAGCATTTGGCCCTTGTCGTCGGTGGCGCCCCGGGCGTAGAGATTGCCCTCGCGGCGGCTGGGCTCGAAGGGGGGCGAGATCCACTGGTCCAACGGATCCGGCGGCTGCACGTCGTAGTGCCCGTAGACCAACACCGTGGGGGCATCGGCCACCGGCGGCGACTCGGCGCAGACCAGCGGGTGGCCGGACGTCCGGATCACCTCGGTAGAAAACCCCAGCCCACGGAACTGGTCGGCCACCCAATCCGCCGCCCGGCGGATGTCGTCCCGGTGCTCCGGATCGGCGCTGACGCTGGGGATGCGGAGCAACTGGCAGAGTTCCTCCTCGAATCGCTCCGCCTGGGACTGAAGGTATCGGTCGATGCGGGACATGGCAAAGAACCCCTTTTGGGTCGCTGAACTGCGAAAGGACCTGTTTAGCGGGGCCGCTTGCGGCCCGTTTTCCGTCCGAAACGCCCAATGCACTCGCAACGGGCCGCAAGCGGCCCCGCTAAACGCACACCCGGCGATTCAAACTTGACAAACCACCAGTCGCCTCCGGGTGCAGGCCTAGCCGAACCGGAAAGCGTCCAATATAATGATCTTCGGTCGATTCGACCACTAGGGTCCGATCGGGTCGCCCACTGCCGTCGGAAAAAGGGGGCCGAAATGACCGACCAGGCCGCGATCGAAGTCGCCGAGCCGCTCAAAGAGACGGTGCGCCGCCGCCGCCAGCGCCAAAACGCCCGGCCCAAGCACCAGCCGCGGTACCACGTCGTCCTCTGGAACGACGAGGACCACACCTACGCCTACGTGATCGTGATGCTCATGGAGCTGTTCGCCCACCCGCCGGAAAAAGGTTATCAGCTTGCCAAGGAGGTCGATACCCAAGGCCGGGCGATCGTATTGACCACCACCCGGGAACACGCCGAGCTGAAACGCGACCAGGTCCACGCCTACGGCAAGGACGGCCTGATCGAGGACTGCCAGGGGTCGATGTGGGCAACGGTGGAGGCGGCCCCGGGAGGATAGGCGGGGCGGAAGACCGATCTGGCGGCGGCCTTTGCGGGGTGGTAAAATGGGTTTGCCACAGTAGTGGAACGTACGGCTCTCATCTCAACGCCAAACCAGGATGTGCGAAGATCATGGCTACTCGCAGGAACCAAGGAGTGGTGTCGTCTTTGCGGCAAAAGGAAAACAGCCCGTTTACACCGGGCAGTCCGGTGCCTCTGGAACTGTTTGTTGGGCGGTCAGACCAAATCCAGCAACTCATGAGGCATGCGCGGCAGGCCTCCTCCGGAAAACAGGAAAACGTGTTTTTGTCGGGAGACCGTGGGATTGGGAAAAGCTCTCTGGCCCACTTCGTGCGCGAGTTGTGTTCCAAAGACCAGAACATGCTGGGTATTCATGTCTTTCTCGGGGGAGTTACCACTCTGGAAGAATTGGTGCGCCGGCTCTTCGACCAATTGCTTAAGGAAACACATGCCGAATCCTGGTTTAAGAAGATCCGCAGCCTGTTCGGGGATTTCATCGAGAACGTGGGACTCTTCGGCGTTTCCGTGGCGTTTTCGCCTCCAAGGGACCAACTCAAAGGGTTGGTCCGCGAGTTCCCGACCGCGGTCAAAAATGTGTTCGAAAAGATCAAAGAGGAGAAAAGCGGGCTCGTCATCATCCTGGACGATATCAATGGCTTGGCAGACCAACCGCTGTTTGCCAATTGGTACAAGAGCTTCGTTGATTCTGTAGCCACGCATCACGGGCACTTTCCCGTACTCTTGGTTCTTTGTGGACTTCTGGAAAGACGCGATAGCTTGTCCAAACTTCAGCCATCCTTGATGCGGGTATTTCGCGTTGCAGACGTGGAGAGATTGAGCGACCAGGAGGTCTCGCAGTTTCTGCAGCAGGCCTTCGAAAGCGCCGGCATGAAGGTCGAGGACCAAGCCATGGACATGATGATGCAGTTTTCCACTGGGTTGCCCGCCCTAATGCATGAGATCGGTGATGCAACATTTTGGGCGGATACGGACGGCGTCGTGAACTGGAGAGATGCGGTCCAAGGGATTACTGCGGCAGCCGAAAAGGTCGGCCAAAAATACCTCGATCCAACCGTATATCGAGCGATTCGCAGCGAACGCTATAAGGCAATTCTAGGGAAGCTTGTCACCCAACCAGCGATCGGAAGCTTCAGCAAGCGCGAAGTCGAGACGAGGTTGAATGCGGACGAGAAGAAGGTGTTCCACAATTTTCTACGAAAGATGAGAGAACTTGGTGTCATTGAAGCTGATAGTGAGCGCGGCCCAGGCGAGTATCGCTTTGTCAATCGGATATTCCCGGTTTACATCCACATGCAGAGTGAGGCGCCTGAGAAGCGATAGCATCGCACCCGCTCGCGCACGTTCTTCCAATGGCCAACGGCACTCTCAAGACCGTCACCCTGGGCTGCAAGGTCAACCAGTACGAGACCGAGTACGTCCGTCAGGGGTTGGCGCGGTTGGGGTATCGGCAGGCAAAGGACGGCGAGCCGGCCGACCTGTGCATCGTCAATACGTGCACCGTGACCTCCACCGCCGACGCCAAAAGCCGGAAGGCCATCCGGCAGCTTGCCCGGCAGAACCCCCGGGCCGAGATCATCGTGATGGGCTGCTACGCCACGCGGGCCGCCCGGGAAGTCGCCGCCATGCCCGGCGTGGCGGAGGTGCTTACCGACAAGCGGCAACTGCCCGATCTGTTGAGCCGGCTCGGACTGGTCGATCTGCCCACGGGGATCTCCACGTTCGGCCCGCGGCATCGGGCCTACGTCAAGGTGCAGGACGGATGCCGAATGGAGTGCAGCTACTGCATCATCCCCAGCGTCCGGCCCGTGTTGGTCAGCCGCCCCGTTGACGAGGTGCTGGATGAGATCGGCCGGCTTGTCAGTCACGGGCATCGCGAGATCGTGCTGACGGGGATCCATCTGGGCCATTACGGGGCCGACCTTGTCGGAGGCGTCTCCGACGGCGATTGTGGGAGGCCCTTCCGATCGCGACCCAGCCGATCGCCGACAGAGTCGCCTCCCACAGTGGACCTGGTCCGGCTGGTTCGGCGCGTTGTCGAGCTCGAAGGGGAATTTCGCCTGCGGATCTCCAGCATCGAGGCCGCCGAGGTCACGCCGGAGCTGATCGCGCTTTTGGCCGAGCGGCCCGATCGGGTCTGTCCCCACCTGCACCTCTCGATGCAGAGCGGCTCGGACAGGGTGCTCAGGCGGATGCGGCGTCGCTGGCCGGCCCGGCGGTTCATCGAGCGTTGCCAGGAGATCCGCCGCTGGCTGGACCAGCCGGCGCTGACGACCGACGTGATCGTGGGTTTTCCGGGCGAAACGCAAGAGGATTTCGCCGCCACCTGCCGGGCCGTGGAGGAGGTGGGCTTTTCGAAACTCCACGTCTTCCGCTTCAGCCCCCGCCAAGGCACCCCCGCCGTCGACATGCCCGACCAGGTGCCCGAGGCGGTCAAACGGCGTCGTGCGGCAGAACTGAGCGAGTTGGGGGAGGGGCTGCGGCGGCGCTACTTCGAGGGCCTCGCTGGCCGGGAACTCCAGGTGCTGGTCGAAACGCTGGCCGGGAACCGCCCCGGCCGGCTGCTGGGCACCTCCGCGCGCTACACCCCGGTCGAACTGACCGGCGGCCGGGAGCTGATCGGCCGGCTGGTCCCGGTCACCGCCGGACCGGTGGTCGAGGGACGCATCCGCGCGGCCGAGGCACCTCCTGCTTGCTCACCAGGTGGCCCCACCCAGATAGGCGGGAATCCGGCCTAGCCCGGATTATTCATAAACCGAGGATTGCTGGGGCATGAGCGGCGGGGAA
>CAZUAM010000400.1:0-6848 GCA_964618095.1 uncultured Planctomycetaceae bacterium
TGTGCTTACCCTCCCGACCGTTTTCGTGTTAGGGCTTCCCAATCCTTTCTCATCAGAGTGCGATACAGGAGTTGAGCGTGCCAGAAGAACTGCCCGATTGGGACGAACGTTACGCCCGGCAGAACACGCCCTGGGACACCGGGCGGCCGTCGAGCGAGTTGCAGCGGATCCTCCGCGAGCACGAGATCCCCCGCGGCCGCGCGCTGGAGTTGGGCTGCGGCACCGGCGCTAACGCCGTCTTACTGGCCCAACAGGGGTTCGACGTGACGGCCGTAGACGTTTCGCCTTTGGCCATCGAGCAGGCCCGCGTCAAGGCCGCCGAGGCGGGCGTCGACGTTGCGTTGCTCGCAGCGGACCTGCTCAAGTTGCCCGACGTGGGCCCACCGTTCCCGTTCGTCTTCGATCGGGGCGTGTACCATGCGGTCCGCCGGGAGAGTCTGGCGGGCTTCCTCGACACATTGTCGCGCGTGACCGCACCCGGCGGAATGTATCTGACTCTGGCCGGCAACGCCAACGAAATTCGCCCCGGCGAACGCGGCCCGCCGCGGGTCTCCGTCGAGGATATCTGCCGCGAGCTGGCCCCGCTGATGGATCTGGTTGAGCTGCGGGAGATCCGCTTCGACGGGACCGTCGTCGACGGCAGAAACGAACGCCCGTTGGCATGGTCGGCCCTGTTTCGCAAGAAGCCGCCGGTCGCATGACCATCCCCGGTGGACCTGCGGCACGGAAATGCTAGAATGCAGGTTCGCGCTGGATCCCCGAAGGACGACGTCGAGTAACCATGCCGACCACCGCGTCGCGAGATGAGCTTGCCGAGCGTTACTTCGATCAGCTCCGCTACGACCCGTACCCGTTCCAGGAGGAGGCCCTTCTGGCCTGGTTCTCGGCCGATCAGGGGGTGCTCGTGTGTGCGCCTACGGGCATGGGCAAGACGCTGATTGCGGAGGCGGCGCTGTTCGAGGCGTTGCACACGGGCACGACCGTCTACTACACCACGCCGCTGATCGCGCTGACCGAGCAGAAGTTCCGCGAGATGCAGGAGATGGCGGTCAAATGGGGGTTCGCCACCACCGACGTGGGACTGGTAACCGGCAACCGCCGCGAGAACCCCGACGCCCGCGTTCTGGTCGTGGTCGCTGAGATTCTCTTTAACCGGCTGCTGCACCTGGAGGCGTTCGACTTCGGCGAGCTCGGTGCCGTGGTGATGGATGAGTTCCACAGCTTCAACGATCCCGAACGCGGAATCGTCTGGGAATTCTCGCTCGCTCTGTTGCCCGAGAGGGTCCGCACGCTGTTGCTTTCGGCCACGGTCGGCAATTCGCTGGAGTTCGTCGGCTGGCTGAAGAAGAACTTCAACCGCCGCTTGGAGTTGGTGCAGGGAGACGAGCGCCGAGTGCCTCTCAGGTTTCAGTGGGTGCCCGATCAGTTACTCAGCGAACAGATCGAGGAGATGGCCAAAGGCGACGACGAAGCCCGTAGAACGCCCGCGCTGGTCTTTTGTTTCAACCGCGAACAGTGCTGGACGGTCGCCGAACAGATCAAGGGGAAGAGGGTGCTGGGCGAGGGGCAGCAGGCCCGATTGGTCGAGAAGCTAAAGCAGTACGAGTTCTCACAAGGGGCCGGGCCGAAACTGCGGCAGCTCCTGATGCGCGGGGTCGGCGTGCATCACGCGGGCGTGTTACCCAAGTACCGGCGGATCGTGGAGGAGCTGTTCCAGCAGAAGCTCCTTTCGGTGGCCATCTGCACCGAGACGCTATCAGCGGGCATCAATCTGCCGGCCCGGTCGGTCGTGTTGCCGAATATTCTCAAAGGTCCGCCGGGAAAGAAGAGGGTGATGGAGGCCAGCAGCGCCCACCAGATCTTCGGTCGCGCGGGACGCCCGCAATTCGACACTCAGGGCTACGTCTTCGTGCTGGCCCATGAGGACGACGTGAAGATCGCCCGTTGGCACCAGCAGTACGATCAGATTCCCGAGGACACGAAGGACCCGGGGTTGCTGAAGGCCAAGAAGAGGCTCAAGAAGAAGATGCCCAAGCGACGTACCACGGAGCAATACTGGAACGAGGCGCAGTTCGACAGACTGCGGGCGGCCCCGCCCAGCAAGCTGCGCAGCACGGGAAGGCTGCCGTGGCGTCTGTTGGCCTACATGCTCGAGGCCTCGCCGGACGTGGGCCTTGTGCGCAAGCTGGTGGGCAAGCGCCTGATGGACGGCAAGCGGCTGCACAAGGCGCAGGAGTCGCTCGATGCGATGCTGATCACGCTTTGGCGGGCCGGATACGTGCTGCTCGATCCGGAACCACCCAAGTCCGACGCGTCGGAAGCGCCAGCCGTCGAGAATCCCCAGCCAAAGAAGTCGACGACCCAGCAGTTGCTGGAAGAGGCCCTCGCCGCCGCCGGGCAATCTCTCCAGCCGGCCAAAGCGACCGAAGCGACCGAAGCCTCACCGCCCTATCAGGCCAGGTTTGCCTATCCGACTGAGAAGTTGCACCAACTGGTGACGTTGCGCGGCTTGAATCCGCTCTACGGGGTCTTTTTAGTGAATCAACTGGGCATCGCCAACCGTGAGGAACGCGTTCAGGCGATGGAAAGCGTATTGGAGTTGCCCCGGTCGGTCGGCCGCTACGTCCGGGTGCCCGATCACGACGAGTTGCCGCCCGGTCCCTTGGCCACGACGCGGCTTAACGATCAGCTTCTGCGGCTTGGGCTGGTCACTGCGGACCAACTCGTCGCACCGCCGAAGAACGAACAGTACGACCGCCGGCGGATCTACGACGAAGAGCGCCCCTGGGTGTTGACCTTGGCCGAGAAATTGCGCTTGCAGTTCGACTACGATTTTCCCGGCGTGCACGACGTCCACACGCAACCGGTTTGGGCAGCGGGCGAAGTGCTGGAGTTCGGCGGGGACTTCAACAAGTACATCACCAGCAAGCATTTGCAGAAGCAGGAAGGCGTCATCTTCCGGCACCTGCTGCGATTGATCTTGCTGGCCGGTGAACTGACGCAACTATGCCCGCCTGAGGTGACCGAGGATGGGTGGCGAGGCGATCTGCAAGATATTGCCGGCCGGCTGACGGCAACCTGCCGTGAGGTGGACCCCAGCAGCACCGAAAAGGCGCTCGAACAGGCCCAAGCCGCTGCCGACCAGCTCGACCTGTGAGTCGGAAGAACCGCCGAAGTGGGCAGGTCGGTCCCCTGCCGAGTGATAAACCGACAGCGCTACCGTGGTGGAAGGCAGGAGAACGGCAACATCCGTCCCGGGTCCCTGAAGGCTTCAAACGGTTCGTACGATGCGTTTCTCGTCGTGCGGGCCCGACAGGATTCGAACCTGTAACCTTCGGTTCCGGAGGCCTTTGGGTCGCGCTCAATAGGTAGAGCGCTAAGTCGCTGCGGGGGAAGGACTTAGAAGATCGCAGCGGAACGCATCCGGTTTCCACATTTCGCATATTTTACAAGGAATCGCATGGTTTGTGATAGGTTCTGTGACAGATCTGTGACAAAGCGCCTTCGACTCAGCACCAGGGGTACAGAACACTGCTCTCCTCCCACCTCGCTGTGAAAGGGCGGCTGGGTGGCCCTTGGTGAGATTCTGGGCGGTGTTTGGGAGAGCTGGGGGCGGTCATCGGCAGGGCTGCTATCCGCTGGTACAATATCGACCTCCCGGGAGGCGCGGGGCCATCGGTCCCGAGGGCTTCAAAGCTCACCTCCCCGGCCACTTTCGTTATTGGACGGCGCGGGGTACCGCGAAGCCGTGCATCCGGAGCCAGTCTGCGCAGTGGGACTGCCAAGTATCGAGAACTCGCCGTGTTTCTCCTTTGGCCACCAGGAAGTTGTGAGGCCCCTGCTCGTAGATGTGCATCTCGCAGGGGACACCCGCTTTGCGCAGGGCGGCGGCGAACCTAAGACTGTTTTCCACAGGAACGCCGCGGTCGCTCCATGTGTCGACTATGAAGGTGGGCGGTGTCTTCTCTGTTACCTGTTCATCGGTGGAGCAGAAAGCGATGAATTCGGGCTTGGGGCTGTCCCCGAGCAGGTTGCGCACAGAGCCGGCGTGGGCGTGCGGTGGTCGCATGGTAATGACCGAAACGCTCAGGATCATCAGGTCCGGCCTGCACCTGACGCGTTCGATGCGGTCGGAAGCGTCGGGGCGACCGGAATCAAAATGCGTGCCCGTCATTGAAGCAAGATGCCCGCCCGCCGAAAAGCCCATAATGCCGATTCGCTTTGGATCGATCTTCCATTCGGCCGCTCTTGCCCGAACGGTTCGAATCGCCCGGGCCGCATCCTGCCACGGTGCCGGGTGCTTGTAGCGGAGGTGGCGATACTTCAGAACAAATCCGGCCACGCCAATCGAGTTTAGCCACTCAGCCACCGGTTGGCCATGAGCAGCCGCAAGATGATGGTAGCCACCACCCGGACAAATAATGATCGCGGCGCCTGTGGCCTTGTCGGGCGGGGCCAAGTAAGGAGTTAACGTCGGAATGTCGGCCTCCTCATCGGCCAAGGCGCCTGGGGCGCCTTCAGGCCACAAGACGAAGGGCTTGGTTGGTGCTCCCTCTGCCGCGCCCTGGCATGCCAGTGACAGAACCACGACCGATGCCGCAAGATAACGAATGTTCATCATGGCCTTTCCCCTGCACAAGATACCGCGCTGACCGTTCGCCCAGCCACGTCAGTAGGTCCTGCGCTAATCAGCATACTCGCACCGCCACCTGATGTAAAGGTTCCAGAGAACTCGGGGCGACGTCCGCGGCTGCGGGGCCGTCTGCGTCACCGCCTGCGAAGGTACGGATGTCTTGCCCAAGATGCCCCAGGCCATCGCTACGATTGCGTTTGCCTCGTCCCGCAGTGTGAAACCGTCTGGGAACAGCTGGGCCTCCATCTGGATCAGTTCATCCGACGGCCGCCACTCGGGAGGGTTGGGTTTCATGGCCACCGAATCACTCCGCTTCTGCTGACGGCTACTGATCCTCACCGCGGTGGGCCGTGGCGTCCTCATCCACCCAGTCTTCCTCCTCATAAACCATCCCACGACGCCCGGGAACCTTCCTGGTTGGGCCTGCATTGTAGAACGCACAGGACTTGGGCCCGTAGCAGAAGGTCTCAAAGCGATACCTCTTCTGCTGGGGATTCCAGTGATCCACGATCATCTCGACCGGCATCCGGCAGCCCCAGATGCAGGTCGTGCATTTGGCCTGGTACGTTCGTGCATCCAACCGGCGATGACCTCTCTCACCGTAGATGGACAGATTGGGTGGAAGGCCCAACCAGGGGGGAGGAGGAGCTTTTTCCGCTGCCCGTTGAATGAGCTTCAAGCCGCTGGCTTTGTAAAACTCGACCGGCTCGCTCTTCTCGTCTGCCACAGGTTGGGCCTTTCCGCTCACGACATCGCCCGCCCGAAACTGATGCTTCGCATGGGCGGCCTTGCCGATACTGACCAAGAACTCGCTTTCCTCCCCGCCGACGGTCCCTTGAACTCGAAGGGCATATCCCAGGCAGCTGTGGCTCCGCTGGTCGAATGAGCGCGTCAGTCGTATCCGTGGCTGGACTGAGACCAGCGTTCCTTGCCAGGCAATCTTCTCGTCCATCATGGGGGCACCGCCGTATGCTACTTGTCTCGTTCTCCCGCAGGCACGCCCAATCCCGACAACGCCTGCTCAATCATGTCCCGCCGTGCCAACCACTCGCGCCATTCTACAGGAATCCCCGACTCGCCCCAGCAGGCCCCCGCAAGCTGGCCGCAGACGGCACCGGTGGTGTCGGCGTCGTCACCGAGGTTCACCACCTTCAACACGGATTCGCGGAAATCGTCAGCGTCATGGAAGGCCCACAGGGCCGCCTCCAGCGTCTTCACGACGTAGCCCGAGCCGACGATCTCCGGCGGCTGCTTCCGTCGAAAGCTACCGTCCGCCACGTCCGCGACCTCCCGGTGAAACGGCGCGATCTCCCGGGCCAGTCGCATCGGCTCCCACGCGGGATCAAGCACCTCCTCTCGTGATCGCCCGTCGATCAAGCCACAGATCACCACAGTCAAGCAGACGCACGCCGACAGGCACTGCTGGCTGGCGTGGGTCGGCAGGCTGGACTCGACGGCCCGCGCGACCAGGTCGCCGATTCCGTCTGGGAACATGTAGCAGTAGCGGATCGGCACCGGTGCCAGACGCATGATCTAGCCGTTGCCGCTGGCGTGCCCCGAGGGATCAGCGGAAGTCCGCGCGTTGCCGGATTGCTGGAACCGATGGAGAGCAGCGATCGTTGTGTTACCGATGTCGAAACAGCGGCCGTTGACCGAGTACGCCCCAGTCCGCCACCACTTGAGGTAGCGGTCGGCCTGGTCGTTGATGTCCCAGCCTACCTGGGCGATGCTGTCGGCCAAGGCCAGCACCATGCTGGTATCATCAGTCCATTCCCCTGGGGCAAGGCCGTGCGGGCCGCCGCCGCGGTAGCCGGTCACCGGCTCGAAGGTGCCGGGCATCTGGAACTCAACGGCGGCGCCGAGGGCGTCGCCGAGGGCGAGGCCGAAGAGGGTTCCGCGTTGGCGATGGGTTGCAGTCGAAATCATTGGGTTGCAATCCACGATGCGCGCCAGCCCAGTTTAGCATAACTGCCTATTTTGCAGCAAACACGAGAAGAGTGGTTGGCTGGTTCGGCATCAGCACATAGAAAGAGGGCTCCAAAGGCAAACATTTGGATGTTTGCCATGTTTCGCCAAAAACATGCTTAGGAGCCCAAGAGATGATCATGGAGGTTGAGACGACTTTTTGCAAGATGTATGAGCGGTTTCAGGCGATCGCGACGAAGCTGGAGCGGGCGGTGGAAGAGAACAGGCCGATCCACCAGTTCGAGGAGGA
>CAZUAM010000401.1:0-6816 GCA_964618095.1 uncultured Planctomycetaceae bacterium
GACGGGGGCGGAGTCTTCGCGCTCTTCCCTACGTTGCCGAGTGACGAACACGGCCGCTATTGCGACGCCTACGCGCACGTAGGCCAGCATAGCGGGGCCGACTACTGGGGTTGTGTTCGGGCAAGCCGGCCCGCTACGGCCGCAGAGGGCGCGCCCCTTGTCCGGGAATTGGAGCGGATCGGCTACCGGCCGCGGGTAGTCAAACGGGCTACCGCGGCAATGCACGGGGAGCGGAAGGCCGAAGCGCGCCGGATCTACGATCGGTCGGGGGAGGCAATGCGGGCGCCGCGCGCCGGGTAGTGGGTAGCGGGCAAGTTCGGATCGGCTGGACACAATAGGCCACCCATCGGGTGGCCCGTTTCTTGCGCGGCTGACGTCGGCACGTAGCGGGCCGGTAGAGAATCGGGGTGTTCTGAGAAGGGGACGGGACACGAAACGCGACGTCGGGCGACGTCGGGGCTCTGGCGCGGTGTTGCGTGGAAGGGGCGGGAAGATAGACAGGCTAGGCGTCTTAGGTTCGGACGGGTAGGTATCGGAGTGCCACCGATTTCCCCTGCCCTAACATGAGGGGATCGCTGGCCGGGGCTCTTCAGTCCGCCGGGTTTCTGACGCGGTGAGCCGACAAGGCGACCGCAACTCAGTCGACACAACATATTGGCATACAATCGGTTGCGTCGGCCGTATCTCCCTTTTCTCGCGCGCGGTTAGGCGTGCGCGCATCGTTGCCGGTTTTATGCAAGACGGGAAAACGAAGCACTGTCGGGGGGTGACGCACCAGCCTAACCAGCGTCGCGTCGATCCGGCCGGCTAAGCCGTCCAACCGGCGCAACCCGATACGTGCCGGGGATTTCTCGGGAGAAAACCCGCGCGTTGCGGCGTACGATCCGCGCGGGGATCGATGGCATGCGACACAACACATTATCATAAAAGCACTTACGGCTATCCAAGCCGTTTCCGCCGGCGCCAGTCCGGGAATTGTGTCGACACCACCGACGCACAACGATGCTGGCGCAACACCCGGGGAATTGGGCCGGCCACTCGTCACAACCCACACAAACATGACGAATTCCCCTCCAGAGAGTGGAAGATGATATGCTGGCGCCGGGCCGGTTGGTTCGATTGGTCCCGTTGACGGGGTGGGATCAAATCCGCGAATGGAAACGAGTGCAGGGGTGGCACGTCACTTGCTGCCCTTTCGTCTGCCTGCGGTCATTTTCTCAGACCATTGACGCGTCAGACCACTCGGAAGGCCCAGTCGATTGAACGGGCGAGTGGATTGCCCGTCGTGACTCGTTGCTCGTCGGCCAGGCGACGGGGCACTGCGCAACCGTCATGATCGTTGTTGTCTCCGAAGTTTTCCCTTCTTTCCGTCCGTTTCGCGAGAGAATCCCCGCCCAGAGGCTCGTTTTTCGTGTATGGTAAGTAGCGGCGAAAATATCGCCGGCCGATCAGTCTGCGCGAATCGTCGCTTTCCACCATAAGGCCCGTGACGCGGCTCGGGGTATCGTCGGAGCACCCTCGTAGCAGGCTCATGCTGTAACCCCTTTCATAATACATACATTCGTTTCCCTCGGAGCATTCGGAGCATTTTGTTGGTTGAGAATAAGAATAGAGAAGAAGAAACAGAGCAAGAGAAGAAAGAGAAGACCTGAAATACCCCGATGCTCCGAGGGCGCGCCGAAGCTCCTGACGACCGCATGACTTCGATGTGCTCGATATACCTTCGGAGCAAGGGAAATGTCCAGGCTCGGAGCCCAATGTGCCGGAACGATCGGCAAAGCCGGTTCCGTCCACGGCCTTCCCAAGAGTTTTCCCGCCAATCTGACAGAAATCGCGCACCGCCCCCTCCGTATCTGACTACTGGTTGTTGGGAGCGGTGTCGTGATTGGCGATGAGGCCGCGCAATTCTGACGCGGCACACGCCAAAGCGTATCCCGCCACCAGAATCCCACCCGAAACCCGCCTGTCCGACCGGCATGGCCGGACGCATCTGCGGCGCGTAGAGCCGTCGTCCGCTCGCTCTCCGTCCGCACTTTTCCCACCCTCAAGAAGTGGACACCTCTCATAGGAGGAGTCTGTTCATGGACAACCCTACGCGAGAAGAATCTGTCTTGAAGTTCCTCGAAGCTCGCAAGGCGGACCATCCGAACCCCGCCATCCTGGAAGGCCTTTACGGCGTTGAAATCCAGGTCAATGTTCATCAGGCCAACGGGGAACTTGGCGGGCGGGATGGCCGCACCTTCTGGACGGACGGCACCAACGAGTGGTTCAACCTGCGTGTCGATTCCAAGGAGAAGGCCGAGTGGCAGATCTTGTGGCCGCTTTGCCAATATGCCGACGCGGTCGGCGCAAGCGGCTGGTCGTATCGCACCGAGCGATCGCTTTGGGTCGGGTACGACTTCGACAGTCTCGCGGGCCACGCGGAAGGCGTGGGCATCAGCAAGGATGAGTTGGACAGGGTTCGAGAAGCGGCCATCGCTCTGCCATACGTCGAGGCTCGCAGGTCGACCGGCGGCCGCGGATTGCACCTGGTCGTCCACTTCGCCGACGGCATCCCGACACACAACCGGGCCGAGCACAAGGCCTTGGCGAGATTTGTGTTGGGGAAAATGTCCACGGATACCGGCTTCGAGTTTGTTGACCGTGTGGACCATTTGGGCGAGATTCTCTGGCTGTGGGCCCGTCGCGCTTCACGCGAGAAAGGGAGTTTTCAACTCATCAAGCCGCCCGAGACGCGGCTGACCGAGGCCGATCTGCCGGGCGACTGGCGAGACCATGTGGACGTGGTGTGCCGTCGCCGGTCGAAAGTTCGCATCGCCGGCGTCGACGACACGGAGGAAGGCACGTTCACGGCCTTGACCCGCGCGTTTCCCCGCACGCCGCTGGATGAAACACACAAGACCGTCATCGACAAGCTCGCCGAGACCGGCTTCTCGACCGTGTGGGCGCCCGACCATCACCTGCTGCAAACACACACCAAGGCATTGGAGCAGATCGACGTCGACCGGTTCTTCCGCACGAACTCCCCGGGGACCGATCCGGCGACGCCGAACTGCTTCGCGTTTCCGATGCCCAAGGGCGCGTGGAAGGTCTATCGGTTTTCCCGCGGCGTTTCAGAGGCGGTCACTTGGGAGGGCGACCGAAACGGATGGACCTGGACCCATTTCAACCGCGAGCCCGATCTGGCAACCGCGGCTAGGGCCTTAGGCGGCGGCGAACTGCCGGACAACAAGGGGTTCCAGTTCGACACGTTTAAGGACGCGCTGCCGGTTGTGGAGGCACTCGGCCAACAGATCGAGATCGACGGCAAGTTTCACCACCGCGAAACGATCCTTCGGACCAACAAGGACGGCCGACTCGTGGTGCGACTGGAACAGAAGAAGAACGAGCAGAAGCCCTCGACCGGCTGGGTCTCCGCACGTGGCGGCTGGTGGGAGCACGTGTTCCGCGTGACGACCGAAGTGCCGGAAGGGCCCCGCGCAGACGCCGATCACCTGGTCCGTCGTCTCCAGACTCCGGATCGCCAGCCGGCCGGATACGTCATCCGGACCGAGGACGGCTGGACCTACGAAAAGGAGAGCCCGGTGGGGAAATTCCTGCTGGCGCAGGGCTACTCGAAAGGTGACGGCGATCGGCTCACCGGGACCGCCATCGGCAAGCCGTGGCGCACGGTGTGCATTCCGTTTGCCGACGAGTACCCCGGTGGTCGTCAGTGGAACTTGCACGCCCCGCAACTGAGGTTCCGGCCGGCCGACGTGGAGCACCCTCAGCATCCCAGTTGGGACAAGGTACTTGGCCATCTCTTCCGCTCGCTCGACGACATCGTGCAAGAAAACTCCTGGTGCCGGGAGGCCGGTATCGTCAACGGCGGCGGTTTCGGCCGTGCTTGGACCGCCGCGGTGATCCGGCATCCCTTCACGCCGACCCCGTATCTGTTCTTCGTTGGCGGCCAGGACTGCGGCAAGAGCACGTTTCACGAATCGCTGGAGCTGTTGTTCACCTCCGGTGTGACGGACGTGGAACACGCCTTGAAGGAGAAGTTCAACGCGCCACTCGAAGGGTGTGTGGTTGCCGCCCTGGAGGAAGTCAATCTTGGAGGCAATTCATCGATGTACAATCGCGTCAAGCAACTTGTCACGGCCCGCACGATCAGGATTCGCAGGATGTTCTGCAACTCCTACGAGGTGCGCAGCACGCTGCATTTCGTTCACACGGCAAATAGTGTCGACTACTGTCCCGCCCAATTCGGTGACACTCGCATCATGGTCCTCCGCGTGCCCGACATCCCCAAGCAGGATCAAATCGGCAAGGACAGACTGCTCCGAATGCTCGAAGACGAAGCCCCGCAATTCCTGACGACACTGGCGCGGCTCCCGCTTCCGGAGATCGAAGACCGGATGCGCATCCCCGTCCTGGACACGGATGAGAAGAAGCAGGCGATTCTCGACAACGAGCCGATCCTCTTCTTCATCGAAAACCGGGTCGCATTCGACAAGAACTCGCGTGTCGCCGTATCCGAGGTGTACGAGGCCTACAAGTCCTGGGTAGCGCTGCACAGCATCAAACCGATTGCCCGCAACTGGTTCGGCCGCAAGTTCCTGGAGCTAGCCAAGGGAAAGGTCAGGAAGGCGGGCAGAATCGGCAAATGCGATGCCTACGAAGGCCTTCAACTGCTGGCCACATAGCCCCCACCCACCCGCAGGGTGGTTCGGATTTGACTTCAGCGATGGGGCAATTAGACTTGAGATAGAGGCGCGTCAGTAGCATTGACATCAGTTACCCGTAAGAGCCATAGCATGCCAGTCAGGAATTTCCCCAATCGGATCGTTGCGTACTACAGAGTCAGCACCAAGAAGCAAGAGAAATCGGGGCTTGGCCTGGAAGCCCAGCGGGCGGCCGTTGCCCAGTATGCGGAAAGCCACGGCGGCACGATCATCGCCGAGTACGTGGAAGTGGAGACCGGCAAACGGGCGGATCGTCCAAACCTGGAAGAGGCCATCGGGCACACCAAGCTCGCACGGGCCACGTTGGTCATCGCCAAGCTGGACCGCCTGGCGCGCAACGTCTACTTCACCGCAGGACTGATGGAAAGCGGCGTCGACTTCGTCGCCTGCGACAACCCGGACGCCAATCCGCTGACGATCCACCTACTGGCCGCGATGGCGGAACACGAGGCCGCCCAGATCAGCAGTCGCACGAAAGACGCGCTGCAGGCTGCCAAGGCACGCGGGGTGAAGCTCGGTTCGTCCCGTCCCGGTCATTGGGAAGGTCGTGAGCACTTGCGAGGCTGGGCCAAGGCCACCAAAGCAGCTGCCAGACGACGCACCGAGGACGCGCGAAAGGCCTATGACTTCCTGATGCCAACACTCCGCCGCATGCGCGACGAGGGCCAAAGCGTCCGGCAGATCGCTGCCTGGCTCAACAAGCAGGGCCACCAGACCAGGGCCGGCAAACCGTTTACCGGGGCGGCCGTATGGCGTGTGCTCCGGCGAGCCGAACAGGCCGAACCGGCCGCATGACGACCATCTTGCCGTTAGCCTAGTACTCTGTAACACCTAAAGTGATGGGTAAAGCCGTTTCAGTTTGATGCGGGCATCTTTCGTGGTGAAATGCCAGTCGACGGTGTTTTGAGAATCGTTGCGGCCGGTTTCCCACGCGAGGATTTCGATTTCCATTTTGACCCGGGTATCGATGTACTTCGCCAGGCATTGCCGGCTGAGGATCCCGATTTCGATCTCGGCCATGTTGAGCCAACTGCCGTGCTTCGGTGTGTAGTGAATCTCCAGTTTCTCGGCAAGCCGTCGCGCTTCGTCGGGAGGGAAAGCTTCGTACAGGGAACCGATCGTATGAGTGTTCAGGTTGTCCATAACCAGAACCACCTTCTCGGCTTCCGGGCAGTATTCGTCAACCAACTTCCTCACACACTCGGCAAAATCGCACCGCCTGCGATGCGACGTGACTTCGACGTGCCGCCAACCCGTCCACGGCTCGAACATCATGAACAGATTCACCGTGCCGTGGCGACGGTACTCGTAATCCGTCTTCTTCGCATGCCCTGGCTTTGGCGGAAGCGACGGACGTGTTTCGGCAATCAACTGCCGGCTTGTTTCGTCAAGGCATATCACGGGATATCGCGGATCGTACGGCCTTTTGTAGGTTTCCAGCACATCCTCCATCCGGGCAACGTATTCGCCCGACGCTTCCGGAATGCACCAGTATTTGTTCAACCAAGGTTTCAGCGCGTTTTTTTCATCGCGCGCTGGACAGTCATGTGGGAACAACTCTCCACAACGCCAAGCTCCACCAGTTTGTCCGCCAAGAGTCGCAACGTCCATCTTGCACGCCCCTCGGGCGCCTTGCTGCAAGCGGTTGCGACCAGCACGGCCTCCGCGTCTCCATCGAGTTTGCCTAGTTGCGGCCCACGTTTCTCCCGTTCGAGGGCTTCATCCGTCCCCAACTCAACCCAACGTTTTCGCAGCCTCTCGACCGTCGCCGTCCCGCAATCGAACGCCTCGGCTACTTGCTCGTCCTTCCAGCCAGGACCATGCTTGCCTTGGTCGGCTTTCAGCAAGATGTTGGCACGCTTAATGCGAAACCCGGCGCTCTTGCCGTCGTTAACCAGATCCCTCAAACGCCCTCTTTCCGCGCGAGTCAATTCAACAATGTACGTTTCCATGCTGGCCTCCTTGCCAATCTGCGAGTGAACAACACGCGCACAATAGCAGAAAAACCACTACCCATCAATTGCGATGTTACTGAGTACTAGCCTGGATTCCCACGGAACCGTTTCCGCCTAACGAAGACTCGCCAGATCTG
>CAZUAM010000402.1:0-6811 GCA_964618095.1 uncultured Planctomycetaceae bacterium
ATTGAGGAACCCGTCGCCATTCAAGTCCTGGAACGTCTTGACACTGCCGTCGGCTGCTTGGTAGCGCAAGACGTTGGCATCATACTGGCTCGAAGACGCGAACATGCTGGAAACAGTTAGCAGCCGCAGGCGATCGTTATCGGCAAATGGATCCCCCGAGGACAGAACGATATTCTCCTGTGTTTCGAAAACTGTGGACAGCTCCACAGCGCTGCGGCCGATTACCGGCTCGGGAAATACACGGGTGCTGGATACAGTCGCAGCCGAGCCGAAATTGGCCTCGATCACGTTCTCATACCGGTGCGGGCCCGCCGTGCTGACGTGGGAGCTGTTGACGGTCGGGATGAATTTGAATCCTTCGGCGGTCCGATAAGACGGGGACCCCACGACGGAAGTCCCCAGAGTGCCGCTGGTGCCGTCGGGTTTCTGGTAGGTCAGCCGCAAATAGGTATTGGCGGCGAGATCAACAAACGTGAGCGGATAACTGTCGGTGCCGGGCACTCGGTCGTACGCCTCGATGACCTGGTGCTTATGGCCCTGGATAGGACCGTCAGCGTTGTTGTGGTAGATCTCCACGGCGGGCTCGATCACGCCGGGCGGATCGACGACCACCAGGGCCAAACCGTGCTCTTTGAAAAACTCATAGCGGTCCGCTTTGGATGACGAAACCAGTATCGCAAGGATCAGAAGCAAGAGCCCGGTAGCACAGCGTGGTCGAAAACCCATCGCAGCCTCCCGTCGAACTGGCCTTTTCCGGATTAGGCTTCACCCAGCGACGCCCTCAGATCTTACACAGTTCTCTTACTCTATCTCGTGCCTCCAGTCAATACCCTGCCGGTCGGAGCGCCGGCCGCTGGGAAGCCTCTGCAAGGCCGCTCGATATCCTGACCCAGGGGTCGGGACCGCAGTTGGCTGAGTTTGGCGACGGGGTGCGCAGCGCAAGGGCCAGATGCGGGGAACCGGGTGCGGACGATTTTTCACGGCCAGAAGCCGCCGCAGCCAATCTCCTGCCGTCAGCCCAGTTGTTCCAGCGTCGGGAACAGCTTTGTCAGTGCCAGCCAGCCGCCGGCAAGCAGCAGCCCGAAGGCGGAGATCCATAGCATCAGGTCCCAGAGCTTTCCGGGGGTGATTCGCCGGTCGCAGCGGCGGTAACGGAAGTAGAGGGTAGCCCCGCCGAGCATCGGCAGCATGATCGCCTGCATCACCCCGCTGGCCAGCACGAGCTTGGCCGGGGCGGGGATGAAAACGAAAAACATCAGGCTGATCAACGGGAACAGCATGCAGAACGTGCGGACCCACCGCAGCCGTGCCCGCTCGGTCCGGGCCCCAAACTCCAGCACGCGCAAGGCGTCGGCCACAACCCGGGCGTGTCCGGCGATGGCCACGAAGAACGTCGAGTAGAGCACGGCAAACGCCCCGAACAAAAACAGCCACCATGCCCACGCGCCAAAGATCCGCACGTACGGCTCGCTCAAGGCCCGGATCATCTGATTCTTCTCGGGATCCACTTCGTTGCGGTTCAACACGGCCGCCCCCAGCAAATAGAACGCCACGGTGGCGAACGTGAAGACGACCATCGAGACACAGGCGTCCCAGCGCAGCACGCGAAGCCATCCCCGGGCCCGCTCGGCCCACTGGGGCGACTCGTCGCGGCGGCCGGTAAATCGGGCGTAGCCCTTCTCCAGGCACCAATAGGGATATGAGATTAGCTCGGTAGCCCCCACGCCGATGATCCCGAACGTGGCCAGCGCGGTGGCCAGCGGCGAGAGAACCTTCCCTTGCACCAGTGCCAGGGGCGATCGGACAATCTCTTCGCCCCCGGGAATCCGAAAACTCAACCCGTCGCGGATCTCGCTCCACCGAATCGCGTACTCCGCGCACTCGCGGTGCAGTTGGAGCAGAAACACGGCAATCACCGTGACGGCCGTGAAGGACACGACGAACGCCGTGGCGAAGTTCTGGATTAGGGCGTACCGCCCGATGACCAGCAGCACGACCGTCACGGCGGTGACCACGGCGGCCCAGATTTTGTCGTCCCACGTCCGCCAATCCGGGCGGGGACCGCCGATTTGTGCCTCGAGCTGCTGTTTGACCCGATCGCGGGCCGCCTGGCGAACTTCTACGTCGCGACTCTTCAACTCGTTGATTTCCGACTCGGGCAATTGCAGGCAGATATCCTTCGCCTCTTCGTCCCAGGCGTCTTGTTCATCCAGGAGCTTGTTGAAATCGCCGCTGATCGGCCGGGTCATCGCCAGCGACTGGCCCACGCCGCCGACGATCCCGCCCAGTTGGGCCAGGCTGACGATGAACATGGCCGCCCAGTACCACAGAAGCCAGTTGGCCCTCAGCCGCGGACCGGGCACCTCGTTCAACGCCGCCATAGTCGTCTTGCCGGAGGAAATCGCGTAGCGGCCCAACTCGACCTGGGCGAAGAGCTTGATGACGCAGCCGATGACGATCAGCCACAGAAGCCAGAAGCCGGCCTGGGCGCCCGTCTTGGTGGTGGCGATCAGCTCGCCGGAGCCGACGATCGAACCGGCGATGATCAGCCCCGGTCCCAGGCGGCGGAGGATTCCCGGGACCGAGCGCGGCGGCGCTTCGACAAGCTCCGGCTTCAACTCGTACATACGCGACGTTCCTTATCTTGCGGGAAAAGTCGAACCGCCGCCCCGTATGCTCACGGCCTGGGAGAAGACGCCCGCCGCCAATGTGCCGGCCATTCTGGCGGATGGGGCCGTGCTTTGCAAGCAAGCGGGAACGTGGTGTGTGGCCGGTTCTCCCGGCAGCGGAGTGGGTGGCTGGTGGTCGGCCGCAGGCTGCCCCCAGCACGCTGTTCTGGGGGCTCGCTGCGCTCGACCCCTGGCACCCCAAGCAAGCGAGTTGCCAGGAGATCTTGCGACACACCGGCCGTGCCGCGAAAGAGAGCCGCAGCCTGGACAGCGGCAAGGTGCAGCCCGAATGCCGCGGGTCCGGCTACTGCACGCCGTCGGGTACGGAAGCCATCATCGGGGGCCCCATTTGGGAGCCGCAGCAGGGTGGTGCCCCCGGCGAAAGAATCGAGCATGCCCGAGCGTTCGGCATACACTGCTGGCAATCCTCACCGGTGAAGGTGGGACCGCAATAGTCGTAGGGATGGGCACACATGCTGCAACCGGTCGTGAGGGCAACCAAGGCCACGACGGCGCAGGCGAACGTGGTGCGAGCCATGGGACGGACCTTTCCCGGCGGAGGTGGAGTTGAAGGGAGTACCACTGTGATGAGTCGAGAAGCAACGGTATATTCGGCCGCAGGGCTTTGCTAACCTGCATCTTTTTCCACCAATTGGCGGGGAAGGGGCGGATGTCGCAGTTCGAGAGCAGCTTCCAGCCCGCCCAGTCAGCCCAGGGCCGCCATTTTCCGGCGGTCTTCTGGGGTCTGCTGGCATTGACGGCCGCCGTCCGCCTGATCTGTGTCACCCGGCCACTGCTGGGTAACTTCGCCACGAAGAACTGCGTGTATGCGATGATCGCCCGAAACTGGGCCGAGGGCCGTGCTGCGGGTCTGTTCTACCCGACACTGGACCTGTACCTTTTGAAGGGTGACTGCCGGTCCTGGCACATGCTGGAGTTTCCGGTCTCGGCTTACCTCAGCGGCGGGCTCTGGAAGGTCTTTGGCGGGTCGCTGGAGGTGTGGGGGCGGGCAACCGCGGTGGGCTTCAGCGTGGCCTCGGTGGCACTGATGTTTCTCTTCGTCGGCCGGCGTCACGGACACGCAGCGGCCACGGGCGCCGCGTTCGTGCTGGCCCTTTCGCCGGTGAGTATCATCTACGGCCAGAGCTTCATGCTCGAGGCCTCGCTGGTGTTCTTCACTCTGGCCACGTTCTACGGTCTCGATCGTTGGCTGGCCGCCGGGCGATTGGGGTGGCTGCTGACGGCGACGGTGTGCTTGGCTCTGCTGCTGTTGACCAAGGTCTACATGCTGGTGTTGTTGCTGCCGTTGGGATACATGATCGTTCGCTCGGAGGGGTGGACCCGTCGAGGGTACGCAACGGTCCTGGTCGCGGCGGCGGCGGCGATTCTGCCGGTGGCGTTGTGGTCCGGGCACGCGTTGCGGACGTCAGCACCCGATAGCCCGTCAGCCGCGCGGGTCTACACCTCGCTCCAGGGAAACCTTGACGGCTACGGTCCGCCCGATCCGCTGCTTTGGGTCCCCGACTTCTACCGGCGGGTTTTCGACAACCTGACCGGCGTGGTGCTCACTCCCGTGGGGTTCATGCTCCTGTTGGCCGGCATTCTGGATCGCCAGTGGCGGCAATATGGGGCCTGGCTGTTGGCGATGGTCGTGCTGGTGGTGGCGTTGCCGCGGAAGTTCCACGAGATGAACTACTACTACATGGCCGTATTGCCGCCGCTTTGCATCATGGCGGGGCTGGGGTGGCAGGTGATCCGGGAGCGGGTGCGTCCGGGCCGGGCGGCGGTGGCCGTGTTGCTGGCGGTGGCGCTGCTCCTCTCCTTCCGATACGCCGTCCGTCCGGCTTTCGTCACTCCCGAAGAGGACCGCGGCGTACTTACTGCCGCGCGCGAAGTGCAGCGCCTGAGCGCCGAGGATGAACCGGTGGTGACGATGCACGGCACGGGGATCGACCTGCTCTACTATTGCCGTCGCCCGGGCTGGGTCTTGAAGTCGGACGACCCGCAGTGGGAGGCGGTGCTGGAGGCCTGTCACCGCCGGGGCGCGCGGTACGTGGTGGTGGTAGGCGAGGGGCCGATTCTGCAATCACTGGTTTCCTCGGGCGACAACTTCCGCATCCACCGGCTGTCGGCAGAGGAATCCCCCTGACCCAGGAGTAGCACTGCCCGGTTGTCCGCCAAGTTGTGTTCTGCTAGGATGTTCAACCGTGGCACGGGGTGAGAATTCTCTTCGCCGTGCTTGCTCAGATGGGAGACGGCACTGCCTCCGTCGAAGGAGTGGCACTCAGGTTCGGTCTTTTCCTGTAATCACGAGATTCTAACCGATATGTCGGTCAGTCTTGCCACCGGCTTGTCACGCAGGGGGCTGCCGGAGGCGCCAGCAGTCCCACCGGCGTGAAGTCCCGCGCCACCAAACAAAAAGGAGGGTTGCCCATGAGTTTCCAGCAGCCGGAACTGGCCTATGCGATCGGCGCACTGGAGCCGTTCCTCTCGGAGTCGCAGATGTCGTACCACTATGGGAAGCATCACGCTGCGTACTTCAAGAATCTCAATGCCCTGGTCGAAGGCAAGCCGGAAGGGGAACTTCCGCTCCGCCAGCTCGTGGTCGAGTCGGAGGGGGGAGTACTGAACAACGCGGCACAGGCCTGGAACCACTCGTTCTTCTTCAACTGCATGTCACCTTCCGGCGGCGGCTGGCCGATCGACGATCTGGCAACGGCCATCAGGCGCGATTTCGGGAGCTTCGAGGCCTTCAAGGAAGCGTTCTCCAAGGCCGCGGTGACCTTGTTCGGCTCGGGCTGGGCCTGGCTGGCCGCCGACCAGGACGGCAAGCTCGAGATCCTGGCGCTGAGCAACGCCGGCACCCCACTGAAGGATGGCAAACAACCCCTGCTGACGATCGACGTCTGGGAACACGCCTACTATCTCGACTACCAGAACGAGCGACCTCGGTTCGTCGAGGGCTTTTGGGACGTTGTCGATTGGGGCTTCGTCTCCAACAATCTCCAGGCGGCGACGGGATAGAGCGAGTTGCACGTTTCCGGGAAAGGGCGGTTTGGACCGGATTCGGCACTGAGGACCTGTCCAAACACAAGGTCGCATTCTTGCATTCGCTGATAGCTCCGTTGGGCAGGGCGGGGAGAGGTCCGAAGATACCCCCGGGGGGGCGGACACGTTGAGCCGGTGGGCAACGTACGTTAGCTGCCTGTGACGTGTCGAAGCCGGTGTTGACCAAGTCCAGCAAGGAGAGAGCGACGTTCCTGTGCCATGTCCGAAACATCCGTCATCGAGATCGAGCGGCTTCGCAAGTTCTACAAGGGCAAATACTGCGGCGTGGACGGTGTGGATCTTGAAGTCTATCAAGGAGAAGTCTTCGGGTTCCTGGGACCCAACGGTGCAGGGAAGACTACCACGATCCGGATCCTCCTGGATCTGATCAGGGCCGACAGCGGGAGTGCGCGAGTATTCGGCCTGGATATCCGCAAGAACTCGGAAGAGATACGGCGCCGGACAGGGTATCTCTCCGGGGAGCTGGGTTTTTATGACAACGTGGTGGCCCACGAGATGGTGAATTACTTTGGGGCGCTGTGCGGGTCCATCGACCCGGGGATTGTCAAGGATTTGACGGATCGGCTGGGGATAGATCTTTCCCGTCGTATCCGTGAATACTCCAAAGGGAACAAACAGAAGCTGGGGATACTTTTGGCGTTTCTGTTTGACCCCGAACTCGTGATCCTGGATGAGCCTACCTCCGGTCTGGACCCGCTGCACCAGAAGGAACTATACGAGTTCATGGCCGAGGAGTCGCGCAACGGAAGGACCATCTTCATGTCGAGTCACGTACTCTCAGAGGTTGAGCGCGTGTGCGACCGGGTGGGCATTATTAGAGAAGGGAAGATTGTGGCCGTGGAGCGGATCGAGACGCTGAAGGCCAAGATGGGGCAGATCGTTACCGTGGACTTCAACGAAGAATTCAATGCAGGTGATTTCGAGATCCCGGGTGTCTCCAAGATGGAAGTGAGTGGGCGCACATTGTCGCTACATGTCACGGGAAACCACGACGGGATTCTGAAGGCCCTATCCCAGTACCCTCTGTGCCAATAATAGGTGAGACAACTGCCTCCTGAGATATTACAGTAGAG
>CAZUAM010000403.1:0-6809 GCA_964618095.1 uncultured Planctomycetaceae bacterium
CCAGCATGTCCGCCTTTTTTCAACCCCAGGTACCCTTCAGTCGGATGAACCTCAATTAAGTGCAATATCAAGGAGGATCAAGTGGCACCGGCGTCTCGCCGGTGAGACATAAGTGAAAGCACTGCCACAGGTTCCCTCACACCGGCGAGACGCCGGTGCCACTGTGCTAACGCCGGGTTTGCCCTTAGGGGCGAACGATAAATAACTTCCCGTTTTCTTGTGGGAGGCGACTCTGTCGGCGACAAACGTGCGGCAATGCGCAGTCGCCGACAGAGTCGCCTCCCACAACTTATTCTTCGGCCGCTCCTTAATTGAACGGTATTGGAGCTAGTCTGACCCTGCTTGGCTGGGGAGCAACTCGGGCAGGGGATTGCTGGCCAACCGCCCGGAGCGACCCGAATCGTCCTGCTCGTCCTCGGCCACCCGATCGTACGCCCGGCCGGCCGTGGGCAGGGCGTCGACCGCAAAGCGGCTGGGTAGCGCACGGGCGGCCTCGGCCTCCTGCAAGGCCTGGACGATGTCCGGGTAGGTGCCGCCGAGTTCGACGATGGCCCGGATCACTTCGTCCACTTCGGTCGAAACCACCCGCTTCTGGTCTGGCTGGTCCACCGAGAACTTGCTGACGGTGATCTCGCCCCCACTACGGCTGGTGACCATCACCTGGTTGCCGGCATTGACGGCCAGCGGGGTAAGGAACCGTTGATTCTGCCCGAAGAGCACGATTTCCGGGCGGCGGCTGCGGGTGGCGTGAATCATGGGCGGGCCGCCGGTGTCCAGCACGTGGTAGCTGAACTGCCCACCCAGTCGCTCTCCCACCACCAACGGGTCGCCGGGATTCATTGCCCACAAGGCACGGAAGGCCCCGTAGCGGGTCTCCGCGCTCCGCTCGGCCAGAAGCTCCCGGAGTTGTTCGTAGGCCCCGTAATCGTCCATGGCGCTGAGGGCGGTAAGGGCAAAGACGCGAAAGGCCGGCTGGCGGCGTGCCGCTTCACCCAGCGGCTGGGCCGCCTCGCGGCGATCGAGATAGGCCAAGGCCTCGGCCGCATAGAATCGCACTTCCGGATCCTTCGCCCGGATTCCCTCGATCAGGGCCTCGGCGCCTTCCGAACCGATCGCCTCCAGTTCCAAGGCGGCACGGGCCGAGGTGACCGGGTCGAGCAGCCGCCGCTTCAGTTCGGCGATCCGCTCCATCCGCCCGGTGGCCGATTCCCGGAGGACCACCGCTCGGACCAGCCGCATGTAACGGGCGATGTTGTCTTTGTATCGGGGATGGAGGGTCAGCTCGATAAACTCGTCGGTTTTCGCCTTGGCCACGCCCTGCTTGACGCCTTTGCGGAAGGTGTGGAAGCGCTTGTTCAGCGCGTTGGCGACCCGGGAGCTGTTCAATACGTTCTGACAGTCGGGTTTGAGGACCACTCCCAACTGCCGCGATCTTAGGGCAACGCCGCCGCCGAGAACCCGGCCCCGTCCGAGCAACACGCGGTCGTGTTTGTTGTCGGCCGAGGGGTCCACCATCACCGGTCCTCGGGCCAGTCCCCAGACGTGTCCTTCGCGGATCTGGTTGCCCAACACGGCCAACTGCCTGAGCCGAGTTTCCAACAGATACCCGCCCCGCAGGCTGGTCGTGCCGCTGCGTGAAGGAATGCGGACCTCGACGTCGAAGTGGTCTCCCTTCTGGATGCCGGGGCGAAGCACTCCCCGGATCAGAACCAGGGCCGTATTGGGGGAGGCCAACACGGCGTTGGGTTTGTCCACGCCGCGGGTCTGCATCTCGGCGAGCAGGGCGGCCCGTTGCGGCGAGGGGGAGGGGTCCCCGCCGGTGCCCGGCAAACCGGTGACCAGCCCCACTGCCTCCACCTTCGCCGGGAACATGCCGAAGGGAACGGCCATGTCGCCAACCAGACGGACTTTGGACCGGGCCGATTCCGCATCGTCAGGGCTCTGCGAACGGGCGTCCAGCACGCTGAAACACGAACAGCCGGTAAGTAACACCGCGCCGCAACACAGCCACGTCAGAGGGGATTTCATGCCTCGATGCACTCCTTGCGGTGTCCAGGCCAAGACGAGGGCCCACCTGTCACCATGTCCCCACGGACGGAGAGCCGCGGCCGCTGGGCCAAGTGAGCGGTAGTGGACACAACTGCGGAAAAAGTAGGACCGGCGCCTTGCCGGTCTTTTGGAAAAGGTAGTAGCGGGCGAGACGATAGTAATTTCGCCCGTGGGGGTCAAGAGGAATGATGAATTATGAGTGATGAATGATGAATGCTGTGATGGCTAATCGGGGGTAAATGTGGGTAACGTGCGAACTCTAGGAAATCCTCACGGGGGGTCGTAGCCGCCGGGGTGCCAGGGATGACAGCGGCAGATCCGCAGGATGCCCCGACAGGCCCCCCGCATCGCCCCGTACTTCCGCACCGACTCGATGAAGTACACGCTGCACGTCGGCTGGAAGCGGCAGTGGCGCCCCAACAGCGGGCTGAGCAGCCACTGGTACACCCGGACCACCCCGATCAGTACCCTTCCCGGAATGCCGACGAACCCTCGCCAGCACGTCTGCAACCGACTATCAAGCATATCGCCATTGTAATGATTGCCCCACCAGGCCGCGACCGCCGAGCATCCGCGACCGGCGATCGCGGCCGGGTGGTGTCAGGGGTTGAGCTTTTGGGCGATCCGGGCGGCCAGTTGGGGGAGCGACTCGAGCAGCTCGGGCAAACTGGGTTTCACGTCCTGGCGGGGGACGACGACCAGGTCGATCCCCGCCGGCAGTTGCTCGCGACTGAGGCGGAAGGCCTCGCGCACGAGCCGCTTCCAGCGGTTGCGGACCACCGCCTTGCCGATCTTGCGTGAAACCGACAGCCCCAGCCGAGGATGAGACAGGCCGTTGGCGCAACCGAACACCAGCAGCAACCGGTCCGACGCGGTGCAGCGGCGGCGGTAGGCACGCCGGAAGTCGGCCTCGCGCCGGATACGGTAGGCAGGAAGAAATCGCTGCGGGCCCATCTGATGGTTATGCATGACAATAACGACCACCTTCCCAAGACAGTACGCGAATACCGGGAGAAACACAAGCGGGGCAGCCGCGTTTGGGGCGACAATCCGGAACCCCTGGACCTGGTTCACAGGGACCTCAAGAGGCTCTCTCAGGGAGGGCGACACGGACGGCAGCACAATTTTACGTCGGAAACGATCCTGCGGGACGTGGACGATCTCGGGCTGATTGACCCCTGCCCTGCGAATGATCGGGTGTCCGTGCAGGGCTCAATCAAACGAGCGTTTCGGCTGGCGAGGTGCTTCTATCGCGGATTCAAGAGTTTCGCGGCCACGATCCGATTGGGAGTGTTCTGCCACAACTTGATCGTGTCGCTGTCGCATGACAACTCTCGCCAGGGCCTTGCACTCGAAGTGCCGAAACGGGAGAATACTGCGTCCAACAGGTTTTTGAACCGGAAGCCTGCGGATCTGAACTGCTTCGGTCCAGCTAAATAGGATTTCGTGATTCCGGGAATTCCGCAATGTTTAGCCCCGGCGGCCACGCCGGGACTTGCCGCCGTGTAGCCGCGGCGGCTAAACGCTCCACTCCCAGAATCGTGCAACTCCATTTAGATTCCCTTCGGAGACAGCCCCTTGTCCGGTGCCGATTCTCATCGCCCCATTCGACGCGGCCCGTATCCCGAATTGACGTGGCCTGCCGTGTTGGTGGGATGGTTCTTGGGAAGCATTATTGCGATTTCGATAGGGTACGCATCGTTGATTCTTGGATTCTCCATCGAAGGATCGGAGCTGGCTGCGATTCTGGGCTGGGGCATTCTGCGAGGTGTGCTTCGCCGCACGAGCATCATCGAAAACAACATCAACCAGACTATCGCGTCGGCGGTCAACGGCGCCTCGGCCGGAATGATGTTCTCGATTCCCGCGCTCTTCATCCTGGCCACGCCCGAACGGGACCCCGAAGGCCAGTTCGCCGTGCTTACGCAGTTTAACGTCGCGCTGATGGTGTTGGCTTGTATCACCGGCGGAGTCCTTGGATTGTCGTTTATCATTCCCTTGCGCAAGCAGATGATCGACTTTGACCGGTTGGCCTATCCGGGTGGAATCGCCGTTGCGGCCATCCTGAAATCGCCGGGCGCCGGGATGAAAAAGGCGATTCTTCTGCTGGGAGGCGGTGCGGTCTCTGCGACCTTCTACGTTCTGGTCATCACGCTCACCGACGCCGAACACCCACAGTGGGCACTGGGTAGTCAATTGCAGCTTCCCGCCTATCTGAATATCACGCTTTTTCTTTCCTTGATGACCGTTGGCGTGGGTTTTCTCTCGGGCAAGGGCGGATTTTGGTTCGGGGCGGGAGGGTTCATTTGCTATTGGCTGCTGGCCCCGCTCCTCTCCCAGTTTGGCGTCGGTACGGAAGATCTGATGGGCGACCCCAATAAGTTGCGAACAACTCTCTTTCGGCCCACCGGCATCGGGATGCTCATCGGTGCGGCCGTGGGAGGCATCGTGGCCGCCTTTCCACTGATCCGCAGCGCACTGAAGAGCATGCACGAAGCCCGCCATCAGTCGGCCAAGGATAGTCCACAGCCGAAATCCGACGAGATGCCGATCTGGCTGTTGTATCTGGGTGTTGCGGCGGGAGTCGTGGTGCTGGTGGCCATCTGTCTCAACTCGGTCAAGGATCCACAGATGACCTTGTGGCGAGCCGTGCCCATGGCGGTACTGGGAACCGTGTGGGTCTGGGTTGCCGGCGTGATTGTCTCGGAATGCCTGGGGCGCACCAACTGGTCACCGCTGTCGGGTATGACCCTGATTGCCGTCACGATCCTCTTGGTGATCGCGCAAACCGGCATGAGCGCGCCGTCCGCCGTTCTGAGCTCAGTGATCATCGGGGCGGCGATCTGCGTGGCGATTGCCCAGGCCGGCGACATGATGCTGGACCTGAAGTCCGGCTATCTGGTCGGTGCCATGCCGCGGCGACAGCAACTGGCCCAGTTCATCGGGTCGTGGCTGGGGCCGCTGATCGTGATCGGCCTGATCTTTGTGCTCCACAAACAATACACGCTCGGCAGCGAGAGCTTGCCGGCACCCCAGGGCAGCGCCTTGGCGTCAATGATCGAAGGCGTCGTCAAGCAAGACGTTCCCAGCTACCGCTACGTTGCCGGTGGCGGACTGGGCGCGGTCTTGTCGTTCAGTGGCCTGGGCGGGATCGGCGTGCTGATCGGGCTGGGATTCTATATGCCTTTCGACATTGTGCTGACGTACACGATTGGCAATATCCTCCGCATCTTGACGGATCGTTTCGCGGGCAAGCGATTCTCGCAACAGGTCGGCGTGCCGATCGCCGCCGGTCTGATTGTCGGTGAAGCCCTGATCGGCGTTGGATACGCCTTCTATCAGATTCTCCTGGCGTAGTTCACTCAGGTAGACTGTTTTTCATCCAAACCGCCGTTGGGAATCAAATCATGAACAAGACGCGGATTTGCGGCCACCTGCTGCTGTGGGCTGGCTTTCTGGTGGGTGCATTTGTCGCCGTCCGAAGCACCGAAGTGCAGGAAACGCCATGGTCGACTATATCGTGGCCCGCCTACGGCACGGCTTTATTTGTCGCAATCATTGGAGTGATCATATTGCGAACCACCAAACGCCCGGTTCGTGTCGCTTCGGACCAAGAGGCGGGCGCGATCGGCGAACTCGCGGCCATCCTGGTTCGCCTGCATGCAAGGGTGGAAGGATGGAGCAGAACCTCGGACAAGATCCCCGTCTACGACTTCCACGGCATGATCGACGATGAATTGGCGGATGATCTGGGGCGGTTTGCCGAGCTTCGAGAAGCCCTCGTTGCGGAGTTCGGCCTGGACCACTACGCCAGGATTATGACCGAGTTCGCTCTGGCCGAACGAACGCTCAACCGCACCTGGTCTGCCTCGGCCGACGGCTACCTGGATGAGGTTCAAGCGTCTCTGAGCCGGGCCGGTTCTCACCTCTCGGCTGCCCGCCAGCGTCTGGACGAAGCCGTCAAGGCCCAATGTCCCCGCGCGACGTAAAAACCACGTGATACTATTGCGGTGAGTTCCACACGCCCCGCCGGGGTTGCCGGTAGGTGTCAGCGGACGAGCAAGACCTGCCTTCAGGGTCTTACGCGGTTACTTTTGCCACCAGACAGTTTTCCCTGGCATGCGCCGTGAACGCTTGCTCCCCCGGAACTTAATACGCCCCACCGTCGTCTAAGAGCAAGAGCCTTACGCGGCAACCCTTCCCCCTAACTTCGGGAGATTCTCCCATGAGACCTGTACATCTGTTGTGCGGTGCCCTGGCGGGCACGATCCTCTGGGCGGCCGTTTCCGTGGCCCTGGCCACCTCGGGAGGCCCAATCACCGAAGGGCGCCTGGATGCGATCGGCTCGGGGAGCAAGCCGCTGGGCTCCTGCCCGCTGAAACATACCGCCGTGACGGTGGACATCTCCGGCTTCATCGCCCGAGTGACCGTCCGGCAGCAGTTTCATAACCCGTTCGAGGACAAGATCGAGGCCGTCTACGTCTTCCCCCTCTCCCAGGACGCCGCCGTGGACCGGATGACCATGAAGGTGGGCGACCGGATCGTCAAGGGCGAGATCAAGGAGCGGGGTGAGGCCCGGGCGATTTACGAATCGGCCAAGGCGGCCGGCAAGGTGGCCAGCCTGTTGGACCAGGAGCGGCCCAACATCTTCAGCCAGTCGGTGGCCAACATCGAGCCGGGTGAAGAGGTTGACATCAGCATCTCCTACAGCGAGACGCTCGACTGGAAGGACGGCGAGTATCAGTTCGACTTTCCGATGG
>CAZUAM010000404.1:0-6804 GCA_964618095.1 uncultured Planctomycetaceae bacterium
CTGCCAGTCGACTACTGAGACGATGTTGCCCGGTGTGTCACGGACCAGGAGTCGCTGGGCAAGACGGCTGTTGGAATAGAGCGGCCCGGACTTGCGGAGCAGGCCCAGGGCGGTGCAGCCCAAGAGCAGGATGCGGGCCGGCTTCTCTTCGATCTCGAGATGGTCTGCGATTTGAGAGCGTGTAAGCGGCCCCTGCCTTTTCAAAAGGCCAAACAGGTCGAACCGTACGGCGGCGCTGAGCGTCTGGAAGTAGATGTGGCCGCCCATGATCAGATAGAGCTTCTCGATCTGCCGCCTGAGCAGAATCCCTTCGACGATTCGCGTCGTCCAGAAGGCGTGAACCTGACGTCCCAAATTCTTAAGCCATCGGCGGAACGCGGCCTCGCGAGAAGGCAGATTTCTCCCGTGATTAGCCAGTGCATCAGAAGGCGGGTCTGGGTTCTGCAATTCAGGGGGGCTGATAGTGGTCATGCTGTTTCCTATTGGCACGATGTTCAGTTCGGACGCCTACTTTGACGGCGCTTCGCTGATTCTCGCACGCCTGCGCAAGTATCTCGTGAGCCACCAGCGCTTGATCCGCTGCAGCGGATGACGATTGCCACCAAGAAGCCGTCCGTGGGCAAATCGGCCGAGGAAAGGATCGAATTGGTGATAGTACGGTGCGGCCTTAACATACCCTTTACCCAGCAAAATCTTTGCGGCCTCGCACCCCACCGCTCCCGCGGCAACATGGCAGGCCATGCTGCTTGACGGGCCTGTTCGGGCACGGACGTCGAAGGCCTGGAGGTCCATATAGGATCGTTGTGTTGCCTTGGGTGCTACACCGACGCCGAAGGCGACGACCTTTTCCAACTCGTCCATGTCGTCCGTTAGGTCGAAATACTTGTCAAAGCTCATGCCGGAGGGATCGAAGACGATCCATATCGCGCTGAATCCCACTGGCCCGGCCGTGATCCCATAGATGCCCTGAGACGCAGCCATACTAAAGAGCAGGCGGCGTACATCGATCTCAAAGAACTCTATCGCATCGATGAAGAGGTCGGCGTCGCGCAAGAACTCGCGTGCGTTGCCGGGGCCGATCGGGTCGCTGAAGACGCGGACGTCCGCCTCAGGATTGATATCCCGCGCGATTTCCGCCATCACGTCGGCCTTTGGCCGCCCCATTGTGGAGCACGTAGCGCCGAACTGGCGGTTCGTATTTGCCAGACCGAAGAAATCCGGATCAGCAATGGTGAACCTGCCGATCCCAAGCCGGGCCAGCGTAACGAGATCGACGCCCCCGATCCCGCCCATTCCCGCGATCGCTACCCGGCTGTTGCGGAGGCGCTGTTGTTCTTCCCGAGTAATGAGTCCGCGGTTGCGGACAAATGCCTGCTCATAGGACCAGGTAAGAGGAGAATCCGAACTGACGATGGGCACGCCCGCAACGGCGTGTGGATCGGCAGCGACTCGGTCCGTAGTCGGGTTTCCTTCCATGGAACGCCCTTTCCGCGGGATTGCCTTGCGAGAGGGCATCGCATCCTCCACGAAAAGGCATTCAGAGTCAAGACTTCTTCAGGCACCCACGGAGCGCGACCAACCAGCACCGGATTCGGTGCCACGGGCCTCGGGTAGCAGGGTGCGAGGTCTTAACCGTTAGGCGAACTGACCAGAAAAAATGATTATGCACGAATTCGCCATACAGGTCAACTGCCTCGTCTACGTGGTCTCCGTAAGTCTAGGGCGCAGTAAGTAAGGAGGCAAACACGCCCCAAACCGGAGGTTTGGCAGATATCCACGAGTGGGTGAACCGGATGGGCGGGATTGATAGAACGGGGGAACCGTGCCTCGGGGCAGGATCAACCCCCATGCTAGAGTGATGCGCGCCCCGCGGGAATCCGGTTTGCGTCAGCGCTTTTCGTCCAGTTCTTGTGTCGCTGAGCTTTGGCCGACAACCCGCAGTTTGGGGGCTGGTGGGCAGTCGTGCGTATCAGTTCCTCGCCGCCGGGAAAGGCGCAGCAAGCCGAAGGACACAATCATCGCGTCGGCCCAACGGATGAGCGCCCGACGAATCAAGAAAGCGGTGAGGGCGACTGCCGCGAGGCCGCCGATCACCAGGCCCAAGACTGCCAACGGCAGAAGCATGGGTACCTCCGTGCGTTTGCGGCAGGTCGAGCTTCGGTGCAACAGGCCGAGCACACGTGGCGCCGACCGAGGCGGCGAGCGCCGTGCCCTGTCGTCAGCTCCGGACGTTGCTTGACCGCTGCTCGAACACGTCTGCTGCCGGCCGGCGGAGCGACCGCACGCGCGGGGGCTTCGAGTACCCCAAACGGACGGCCATGAGCAACGTCCGGCCGGCCGTGGTGGGAATGAGTTGGCGAAACCTTCCTCCGAGTCGGTTCGATAGCTGCTGATGGGCAACGGTCAGATTTCGTCCTTCGAGCTGTTCCAGTTGGCCGAGGAAGATGGCCGGGCTTCCGAGTGGTTGGAGCGCAAGGTCCTCGGCATCGGCTGCCAGCCATATTCGCTGCATGGCCCGGCCTCCTCGGAGGAAGCCCGTGGCCGTGGGCTCGGGGAGAGAGAGCACGCCGAGGGCCCCGCTCTTCCAGACCGTCAAGGCCGACGGGAGCGTGAGCAGCCGTCCCAGGCCCAGTCGATTGATCAACTTCATCCTTTTCCAGGGACGGAGCCGTCGCAACAGAAAGGCGGCCCCCCGTGGCAGCTCCAAGGTCCGGACGTCCAGGCCGTCTCGTGTCTGTTCGGCGTCCTCGGCGGAAAACCGCAACTGGCGGAAGATCTCGTGGTGGAACGGCTCGTATTCGAATCGGAATCGATCGCTGAGCGCGATCAGCCGGGCAAAGGCGCGAATTCGAGCACGGTCGGTTACCCAGTCGAGCTGGATCTCGGAAAACCCGCGGGCGGCGTCTGCCAGCTTCTCGAGGCTACTGTCGACCACCGGCTGGGTCGAATAAGGCTTCCGCCAGGTACAGCGGGGTTCCAAGTGGGGAAACAGCGGATCGGGGATCCCACCGGGCGCGAACGTCAGCGTTGCGACCAGTCTGGGGGCCTCGTCCCGGCTTGAGCCGGTTGGCCCCGGACGACAGTCGACGTGTGGCTCGCACCCCATTTGGCGGGCCTCGATACAGATGTTCTCGACCGCCGCCCCCACTCCCGTGAGGTCATACATCGCGTTGACATCGGAGGGCAGGGTCCGCTGGGGATCGAGATAGACCCGCAGTTGGTCGTCCCGGGAGACAAACCGCCAGGGCTGGTTGTTGTCCGGTGACGGCGCCAGGACGGCGGCCTGAACGAGTTTCAGGTGGGAAAGTGTCTGCGACGCAGATACAGTGGCGGTATTCATGGCTTAACCGATTCAGATTGTGCCAGGGGTTGCAGTTCGACTGACGGCGTGCCACCGGGTGTGGAGCCTTCTGATTCCACGGGCTGGGCGCGGCTGGCGGGGCCGGAGTCGGGATCAATCATCACGTCCACGCGGAGGCCGAAGACCAGCCCCTCGCCTCCTTCTAGTTCAATCCATACCTCACGGGTCTTCGTGTCGTAGCGCTCCGTCGGGTCGTCGCTGAAGAGTTCCTTGCGGCCCATGCGGGGGCTGAGACGGATCACGCGGCCTTTGAGCTTACGGTCGGGCAGGCCGTCGGCAACGATTGTGGCGGTCATGCCGACCTTCACCCGGGGGGCATCCATCTCCTCGACGAAGGCCCGCACGTGGAACCTGCTCGTGTCGGCCATCACCACCGCCGGCTCGACGGAGTTGGGACCGGTCAGTTCGCCCGCCTCCACGTGGAGCTTCAGGACCTGGCCCCCGCGGGGTGCCCGGAGATTGGTCCGCTCCTGTTGGACCTTGGCCAGCTCCAACTGGGCCTTGGCGGCCTGGATCCGGGCCTTGTCCATCTGCACCTCGTCGGGCCGGGCCGGGGCCTCCAGGAACTCCAGGCGGGCCTTGGCCGCCGCCACTTGCGACTTCAGCGAGGCCACCAGCGTCCGCTGGTCGTCGGCCTCCTGCTGCGAGACCGCCCTGGCCTGACGCAGGTCGTCGATCCGCCGCCAGGAGAGATCCGCACGTTCCAGTTCGGCCAGCTTCGCCCGATAGAGGGCGGCTGCCTCGGCCCGCTGCTGGGAGCGGGCACCGTTGAGGAGCCGCTCCAGTTGGGCCTCGGCCAGGGCCAGCTCGGCGGCCGCCAGGGCCACCTGGTGGCGGTATTGCTCGTCGTCCAGCCGCAGCAGGACCTCGCCCTTGCGGACGACTTGGCCCTCTTCGACCAGCAGCTCCACGATCCGGCCGGAGAGCCGGGGCCGCAACTCGATCTCCGGTGTGGTGCCTTCGATCCGCCCGGAGGCGAAGATCGTCTGCGGCTCCGATTGGCCGGCCGGACGATCGACCGGCGTGCGGGATTGGGCGTCGATCAGAAGCCCCAGCACCACCACCACGGTCACCCCTGCCGCAAGCAAAATGAATCGCATCGTCGGTCTCCTATGTATCCGCTTCAGCCGAGAGCGCGGACGCAGCGTGTTCGGTCTCCGCCACGCGGCCGTTCTCCAGCCACAAGACGCGATCGGCAAAGGGAAAAATCCGCTGATCGTGCGTGACCACGATGACCGTCTTGCCTTCGTCCGTGGTAAGTCGCCGCAGGAGTTTCATCATCGCCGGGCCGTTGGCTGCATCCAGCGAGGCGGTCGGCTCGTCGGCCAAGATCAACTCCGGATCGCCGATCAATGCCCGGGCGAAGGCCACCCGCTGACACTGCCCTGCACTGAGATTCCGGGGCTGGACCTTGGCCTTATCGGCCAGTCCCACCGAGTCGAGCAACTCCATCCCCAGCCGGTGGGCCGCCCGCCGCGACGTGGCCCGCAGCAGAAGCGGCACACAGACGTTTTCCAGGGCCGTCAGGCCGCGGATCAAATGGAATCGCTGGAAGACGAAGCCGATCCGGTCTCGCCGCAGGGCCACGCGTCCGGGCCCATCTAGTGAGACGACGTCCTGATCGAGGATCTGGACCCGACCGCGGTCGGCCGAGAGGATACAGCCGAGGATCGACAGCAACGTCGTCTTGCCGCTGCCGGAGGGGCCGGCCAGGAACACACACTCGCCGGGCACCACGGCCAGGTCCACCCCGTTGAGCACCGGCGTGGTGGTGCTGCCGCGGCGATAGGCCTTCTCGACGTCCTGGACACTGATGGTCAGGGGCAAGGGATCACAGCTCGGCGGTTGGAGGTTGGCAATCACGACTGCATTACCATCACGGGATCGATCTTCCGAATCCTCAGGTAGGGCAATAGGGATGCGATCAGGCAGATCACCAGCACCAGCGCACAGCTACCCAGCGAAAGCCACCAGGGAACGGAGATCAACGCGACGGGCGTGCTGTAGAAATGCTGGATGAGGGCTACCAACGCCAGCCCAATCAACGCCCCAACCACGGCCATGACGGTTGCTTGCAGAAACAGGATCCGATAGATCTGGTGTTCCGTGGCGCCCATGGCCTTCAGCGCGCCGAATTCCGTGAGGCGGTCGAGGACGAGGGCATAAAGCGTTTGGGCTACGATGACCAACCCCACGAAGAGCCCGATCAGGGTGGCCGCGCCGAAGCTGATCCCCAACCCGCTGCGGGTCAGCCAGTAGTTGGCCGAGATGCTGCTATAGACGTGTCGGGGATAAGCCTCCAGGTCAGGCACTCGCTGGCGGATGCTCGCGCAGACCTCGTCGGCCCTGGCTCCCGGCTCCAGTTGGACGAGGTAATACGAGCAGACGCTGGGGTCCTTGCGGAGATACGCGGCGGCGCGCTCGTAGGTGGTGAAGACGTAGGGCGTCACCAGGAATGACTTGATACCGCGGCTGAAGCCCACGACGCGAGCTCGTCGGCCTCCCACCTCCCGGGTTTCTCCCATCTCGGGGTATTCGAGCTTCTGGCAATCATACTCGTCGATGATCACCCCGTGGGGCTTCAGAATGGCGTTGGGGCGCCCTCGGACCACGTTCCAGGCGTTCCCCAAGAGGCTTTCCCGATCGACGCCCACGACCACCACGAGTTCGAATCCTCCGCTGGGAAGCGTCGTATTGGTGGTGCCGATGATATAGGGCTCTGCCCGTTTCACGCCCGGAACCGAACGGACCCGATTCACCCAGCGGCGGGGGATATCTTGCGGGAAGTCCACGTTATACATTTTCTTATGTCCCACCCACACGTCCGCCTCTGCGCAGTCGGCCAGCAAGCCCGCCTTCTTGATAAACCCCAAGAACAGCCCGCCCTGTAAATTGACCAGCACAATCGAGAAGACCACCCCCACCAGGGCCGTCAGCAGCTTGCCACGATCGGCGATGAGCGTTTGAAGGGCGATCGACCACATGTCAATTCAATAATAGGTCACGTTTTCGGCATAATCAGACGAATCCGGCAAGGTACGTGTGCGATTGAGCCGGGTCAATAAGCGGCCAATACCTCCAATTCGGAGCAGGGGTGGCCGACATGGTTTGCCTCCACCACCACACTCAATTCGGACCGCAACTGATCCGACATCGGGCGATACTCCAGAACTTCGTCGGGGAACGGCTGCCCGAAAAACATCGCGTAGAGGCGCGGATGATCGATGGGAGCCCAGCTTAGATCCAGCGCCATCGCTACCGCCGGGTTGTCGCAAACGGTTCGATATGGCTTCTCTTTGCCGAAGGGCTGAAACGCGGTGAGGCGGTGGTAGAAGGGCGCGTGCTTGGGGTGAACCGCTATCAATAGCTGATCTACCCCCCGACGCTTTGCACATTGAGCCATCAGGCTCATCAGCCGCATCACCACAGGCACGGAACGCTTT